>JBJTQD010000111.1:0-2281 GCA_046075445.1 Planctomycetota bacterium | reverse complement strand
TTTGTCGCAGAATTACGTTTGGCTGCGGAAACTCGAACATCGGCTGCAAATCATGTTTGACCTGCAGACGCATGCGTTGCCCGAGACTGAGCTGGAGCTGAAGAAGATCTCGGTCCGAATGGGGTACAGCGAGATTCCCGGGCGCACGGCGCTGGAGCAGTTTCGCGGCGACTTGGCGGAGATCACCGAGATCAACCGAAGGATCCTCGACCATCTGCTGCACGCTGCTTTTTCTGACGAGTCCGATACGGTCGTACCGCCGGAAGTCGATTTGCTGTTTGCCCCGCAGCCTTCCGATCCAGAACTGGTGGCCGTTCTGGCGCCGTTCGGTTTTCAGAATCCCAAGATCGCTTACGACCAATTACTGGCGATGGCCGAAGAGGATTCACCTTTTCTCCCCTCGCAGCGCTGTAAGCATTTTTTGGCTGCGATTCTGCCGCGACTGCTCAGGGAGATCGGCCAGTCGCCTTCGCCGGATGAGACGATCGTCTCGCTGCGAAACGTAGCCGACGCATTGGGTGCGAAAGGGGTCTTGTGGGAACTGTTTCACTTGCAGTCCAACGCACTGGGGCTGTTTGTTCGTTTGTGTGCCGGTGCCGACTATCTCGTCGGAATTCTGCGGAGCAATCCGGGGATGATCGATGAATTGGTCGATTCGCTCCTGATGAAAGGGTTGCCAAACGGTGACTGGATGCGAGAGCACTTGGATGAGTTGCTCGGTGGCGCGTCGAGTTTGGAGCCGATTATTCATAGCTTTCGCCAAGCCCAGCAATTGCGGGTTGGCGTTCAGGACCTGCTGGGCCGAGCCGCGGTTGGTGAAGTGACCCTGGCGTTAACGGAGCTCGCAGATAGTTGCTTGGAGCGGGTTGCGGAGGAGAAGTACCAGCGGCTGTGCGAGCGGTTTGGAGTGCCGCATCTCGATATCGAGGAAAGACCGGCGAGCTATGCGATCCTTGCCTGCGGTAAGCAAGGCGGGCGCGAGCTGAATTATCACAGCGATCTCGACCTGATTTTCCTGTACGAGGCTGAAGGAGAAACGAGACACGCCAATCCGGAATGGCAGACCAGCAATCAGCATTTTTTCAGCCTCTGGGCATCGGATGTGACCAAGTTCATTACGCATGCTGGCCCCTATGGTCGGCTGTATGAGATCGATGCTCGACTGAGGCCGACCGGAAAGAGCGGAGCGCTGGCGGTATCGGGCGAGGGGCTGGTTCGCTATTTTTCGTCCGGGCAGGGACAGGCTTGGGAGCGGCTGGCGCTATGCAAGTCGCGTGTGGCCGTCTCTTCGCTGTTGCCGCGAGAGGATTGGGAACGGACGGTGAGCCGAGCGCTTGCGGCAGTACCTTGGCAGCCAGAAGTCGTCGACGAGATTTGGCAGATGCGGTTGCGGATGCAGGAATCAGCTCCACGCTGGAGCCTCAAGCGGGCGGCTGGCGGGACGGTTGATGTCGAGTTTCTCGTGCAGCTGCACTTGCTGCGGCAAATCGCGAGCGAGCCAGAGCTGAGAACGCCATCGACGGTGGCCGGGCTACGATTGCTAGGCGAGCGAGGGTTTTTGGCCAGCGACGACGCCAGACAATTGGAGCAGTCGTACCAGCTCCTGCGCAGTGTCGAGACGGCTTTGCGGCTCTCGACAGAGATGCCGCATGTGGAGTTGAATGAGCAGCCCGAATTTCTTCGAAAGCTGACTTATTTGCTACAACGCAGCAGCGCCGAGGAGCTTCTGCGCGAGATTGACGCCGCGCGGCAGACGAATCGTCGGCTGCTGGAGAAATATCTCAAACAGTTGAAGGATTGAGCGCCTAAGTGATTGTTTATTCGGCGGGATAAGAGCTGTTGAGAGATAGCGTTCGCCGAGGTCGGGCAGGACGACGACGATCCGCTTGCCTTTATTCTCAGGGCGACGAGCGACTTGCAGTGCGGCCCAAGCAGCAGCTCCGCAGCTGGTCCCGCAGAAGAGACCTTCGCGAGTGGCGAGCTGACGAGCGGTTTCCACTGCGTCTTCATCCTTGACTTGGACCACTTCGTCGATGATGTCGACGTTGAGGATGTCGGGTACGAAGCCGGCGCCGATGCCTTGAATGGTGTGTCGGCCTGGTTTGATTTCCTGGCCCGAGCGGAATTGGGTGATCACGGGGCTGGCGGCCGGTTCGACGGCGATCGTTTTAAAGCCGGGAATCCGTTTCTTGAGGACTTCCGAGACGCCAGTGATCGTGCCACCCGTGCCGACACCAGCGACGAGGATGTCGACGTTGCCGGCAGTGTCTCGCCAAATTTC
>JBJTQD010000110.1:0-3337 GCA_046075445.1 Planctomycetota bacterium | reverse complement strand
GTTTTTCGCCATGCCTCGCAGCAGCACGTTATGTTCCTTGCTCCCGGTGAAGTATTGCAATGCCGCGCCAAAACACTTCGGCGGAACAACGCGCAGGTCGACTTGGACTCCATTCTTCAGCGAGACCGACATCTTGGTCGGGCCTCGCCCGATGACCGAATTGACTTCCTCCCATTGGCCCAGACAATCCATCGCTTCGTCCGGATGCGTGCTTGTGACAAGGATATCGAGGTCGCCGACCGTCTCCTTGCCACGGCGATAGCTTCCGCCAAACTCAAGGCGGCGGATCGCTTTACATGTCTTCAGCGCGGTCCTTAGTTGCTCAGCCAACGCGTCGGCTTCGATCCAGAGCATTCGTTTGTTAGCTTCGCGGGCCAGCGGAATCCCTTCGAGGATCGCCGTCTCGGTCTTCTCTCCAAACCCTTCGAGCTCGCGAACCTTCCCCGCCTTGCAAGCAGCTTCGAGCCCGTCCAAGTTTTTCACACCGAGTTCATTATAAAGAGCAGCTGCTTTCTTTGGACCGACTTTCGGAACCCGCAACAGGTCGAGTACCGTTCTCGGGATTTGGGTCAAAATCTCTTCGAGTTGATGGAGCTTTCCCGTCGCGACGAGCTCTTGGCATTTTTCGGCCACGCTTTCGCCGATTCCTTCGTACTCCGTCAAGTCAGCATCTTCAGCGACGAGGTCAGCGATCGAATCGGGGAGTTCGCGAATCTTTTTGGCTCCGTTCCGGTAAGCCCGCAAGCGAAACGGATTCGCGCCTTGAAACTCAAGTAAGTCAGCCAGTTGCTCAAGCGTCTCTGCGATCACTTCATTGGTCATCATTCGGCCTACCCCGACGGAGTGATTGGGTTCGGTATTAAAAGCGAGAGAGTTTCAACGCCGCAATGCGTCGCGGCAGTAACAGCATACCAGTTCGCAACGAAGCCCGATCGAGAGGATTGGTTTCCGACCAGCTTGAGCCGGAGTATGATCAGCCTTTTTTAACAGGTCAGCGAAGATGCTCCGCTATAGCCTGACGATTTTCCTCGGCGCGTTTCTGCTGTTTCAGATCCAACCGATTGCGGCCAAACTCTTGCTCCCTCGTTACGGCGGGGTCGCCGCGGTGTGGATGACCGCGATGCTGTTTTTTCAGTTCGTGTTGTTGCTCGGTTACCTTTACGTTCATTTATTACAGCGTATCGCTGGGCCAAAGTATGCTTGGTTGATTCAATCAGCCGTAGCGGTCCTCGTTTGCGTCACGCTGCCGATCGCCGACCTAGCGTTGGCAGATGCTCGCGTTCCCGAGTCGCTCACGGGTCCGGTCTTGAGTCAGTTGACGCAAATGGTGGGAGCCCTGTTTTTTGCAGTCTCCGCAACGGGCCCCTTGATTCAGTGGTGGCAGGCTGTCTCCCATCCGCATCGCTCGCCGTTTCGGCTGTATGCTCTCTCGAATCTCGGATCGCTCGCTGGCTTGCTGGCCTATCCCTTGTTAGTCGAGCCAAACACGGGGCTCGATTGGCAGCGGCAAGCTTGGTCTTGGTGCTATTTGGGATACGTCGTTGTGCTTATCGCCAGCGGTTATCAAGTGTGGCGAGCGCAGCCCGCGCCGGTGGACCAGACAACAACCCAATCGAAGCCACTTAACGGGATTCAAATAGGTTGGTGGTTACTGCTGACTGCCGTAGCTTCTTCGATGTTGATGTCGAGCACGAATCTGCTCTGCCAGGAAGTCGCCTCGTTCCCCTTCCTCTGGGTTCTTCCGCTCACGGCTTATCTGTTGACGTTCATGATTTGTTTCGAGCGCCCGCAGTGGTATCGTCGGCGCCCCGCGATCTTACTGCTACTCGGAAGCGGACTGGTCAGCTTGCTGCTGTTTCACCTTGGGACCGTCGCTTCGTTGGTTTGGCACATGCTTGGCTTTACGTCAGTTTGTTTTTCCACAGCCTTTGTCTGCCACGGGGAACTGGAACGAGCCAAGCCAAGTTCGGATCACTTAACGCTCTTCTTTCTAATCGTCTCCGTCGGAGGGCTGCTCGGGAGCTGCTTCGTGGTTCTGCTGATGCCCCAGTTGCTAACCCGCTATTTCGAGTTTCAAGGGACGCTGTTCCTCGCTTCTTTGATTGGAGCGGGGGCGGTTGTTTATGGCCTGGTCAAACGGGATGCAAGGTTTGGCTGGCAAGCGGGCGGGTGGCTATTCTCCGGTTTGTTTGTCGCTTTGATGTGCCTCTCTAGCGTTTTGATTTCGCAAACCTCAGACAAGAACGACGGGATCGTGTTTCGCAACCGGAGCGAATACGGCTTGGTCGCTGTCGCTGATAACGGAAAGTTCCGCGAGATGATCAATGGACAGACGCGGCATGGCAGACAGTTCCTCGCTCCCGAGTTAAGGTCGAAGCCAATCGACTACTATGACTTAACCAGCGGCGTGGGGTTGGCTTTTCAGTATCTTCAGGACCGCGAATCAGCTGGCGAGTCCGGGGATCGTACGCTGAAGTCTGGAGTAATCGGACTCGGCGGCGGAGTGCTGGCGACTTGGTTGCGCCCCGGCGATGAGATGCGTTTTTATGAAGTCAATCCGCAAGTTGTCGACTTGGCGAATAAATGGTTCGGCTACCTCGCGGAGTCAAAAGGCAAGACCAGCGTCGCCGTCGGTGATGCGCGCGTACAACTGCGACAAGAGTTGTCAGCGGGGAGCCAGAAATTTGACCTGTTGGTGGTCGACGCTTTTTCCAGCGATAGTATTCCAGCCCACCTGCTGACACGCGAATGCCATCAGCTTTATTGGGAACACTTGAAACCGGATGGGATTCTGGCAATCCACATTTCCAACCGCTACCTCGACCTCCGCCCAGTCTTGCTTGATTGCGGCGGCGTAGAGGGAGTAAAGCCCTACCTCTTTGAAAGGCGACGGACTGGTCCGGATGTTCAGGAGTGCGTTTGGGTGTTGTTGACCCGGGACGAGAGCCTGGCAACTGATGAGCGTGTTGTCGCAGTGCGGTCGCCGTGGCCCGCCGGAGAGAAATTGGTTTGGACCGACAACTTCAACAGCGTCTGGCCGCTAATCGATTGGAGTTTTTGGGTCGATTGGTCAAGCCTACGGCCCGACCAAAGGACAAGGTCGAAGTAATAACGTCGACACCGTCGTCTCCGTTTAGCCCGCCGCCAGCGGCGAGGCATCTTCGTTTAGCCCGTAGCCAACGGCGAGGCGAAGCGCGAGTGCGGATCGCCCAAAAAGTAAGCGGCCCTCTTTTTTTCGCATTCCCGTTCGTGCGGTCGGTGCGGCTCCTCGCTTCAGCGTCGAACCGCCCGTGCCGCAAGGCGGCGACGTTCGGTTCGACCTTTTTAACTTTTTGAA
>JBJTQD010000109.1:0-2196 GCA_046075445.1 Planctomycetota bacterium | reverse complement strand
CCACTTCTCGCCGAGATAGCTCGGCCAGTTCCCGCCGAAACCCGGGTGCGGATTCGAGACACTCCAAACCGCTTGTCCGTTATCCCACTCCAAGCCGAGGGCATTCATCACGCGAGTTGCGGCTCCACCGTCCGCTTTCAGTGCGGGTGAAGAAGCGAGCACTTCCTGATAGGGAGACATCTGATTAACGCGGGGCATGCGCGGGGCGTTCAGAATGCCGATCCGCTGCGGGTCTTTGCTCGTCCAGTAAAAAGGAAGCGGGTCAACCAGCAGAATTGCCGGGTTACCGGCTTCGAGATATTTCACCAACGCATCGGCCGCCGCATCATCGAGGCTCGAGGGGTCGGCCACCAGCAACACGGCTGGGGCCTTTCGCGCGGCGGGCACTTCGACTTCGGCTGGCTTGCCATCGGCTCCGACTGGCTGTCCCTCGGCCGGCTTCTTTGTCGGCAGGTAACTCGAGAGTTCGCTCGCCGCAATTTGCTCGACCTTGAATTGGCTCTGCAGTTGCTTGAGCGTCTTGTTGTAAGCCCAAGGGACGCGCTGGCCGTCGAACTCAGGACCGCCAAAGCGAGTGTCGGTGTCGAGGATCCCTACGGTAATTTGCCGCTTCTTGTCAGTCGTACCGGCAATCGCCCGCGTTAGTTCGTACTCGATTGCGGTGTCTTCTTTGATCGCCGGCAGTGTGGCATCGCCGAGGTCGCTGAAGAGGTGCGTCCCGAGGAAAACTTCCTGCTCGATGATTCGTCCACCCACTTCAGAGCGATCGCTTTGCGGTTCGATCCCGAGTCGCTGTGCGGCGAGAGCCTCTTCAGAATTTGGTCGAACGTTGGTCACTTGCACATCGACATAATTCCCGCCGTGATAGTCCAATTGCTTGAGCAGTCCCAGCAATTGCTTCTTCGTATTCACAAAACGGCGTGGCACTTCGTCGCTGACAAACGCCTGAATCGTGACCAGCTTTTTGTTTTCCTTGGCGTAGTCGAGGACGGAGAGCGTTGTCTTGTCGAGCGAGAAGAGTTTTTCTTTGGTCAGGTCAAGTCGCGACAGGGCGCTGGATGATAGCCCGCCGACGATGTAATTCAGGGCGAGCAGGCCGACAGCAAGCGAGACAATTCGAATACCGAACTGGCCGGCGAGGGTCGCCTGCTGACCGCGGCTCCAGTGCCGGCGCGAGATGACGACCAGGTTCAGATAGAGCATGAAGACAATCAGCGAGACGAAGTAGACCACATTCGAGAGCGGAATCAGCCCGGTCGTAAAGTCGTGCAGGTTCCACTGGACGCTGAGCACCTCGGGGCGGAAAGCAGCGACCGGATTCGCGGTTGTCGCGGCGGCTTCTACTTCAACCGGCGGTTTGTTCCAGCCGAACCAAGATCCGAAATCAATTGTCCCTTGGAGATAGTTGCCGATCAGTACGGGGACCGCGCAGAGCAGAGCACCCAAGACGAAGGCGACAGTCGTACTTTCGGTCAGCGACGAGGCGAACATGCCGATGGAGAGCAGGGCGAGCCCGGCGAGCCAGTAGCCGAAGTAAGTTGAGATGATCACGCCCCAATCGGGACTGCCAAGCGCGTTCAGGGCAATGAGCTGAGTAAACGAAAAGAGCAGCGAGATCGTGTAGACCGCGGAAATCGCGAAGTACTTGCCGAGGAGGATTTCGAGGTCGGTCGCGGGAAGGGTGAAGAGAATGGCGTCGGTGCCCGAGCGGCGTTCCTCGGCCCAGACGCTCATTGCGACGGCTGGTGCGAAAAAGAGAAGCAGCAGCGGGAACCAGCGGGTAAGCTGGTCGAGGCTCGCCAAATTATCGGCAAAGAATTGGGAGTTGAACGTCATCAGGGCGGAGATCGTCACAAACGCGACGATGAACACGTACCCGAGGGCGCTCGAAAAATATTGTTTGAGGTTCCGAATGCAAATTCCGGAAATCACATGCCAGCGAAACATTGTTTCCTTCGTCTCCGGTCCTGAAAACTCAACTAAACTTCACTTCAAACCAGCCCAATTTCGTCGGGCCCAAATCACATACCAACCAACGAGACCGCGTGCTTACCTGCGCGAATTGATCACGCCATGTACACTCATCATGCTGTGAACTTCGTGAGTTGATGAAAGCGGGTCTCCATATCCTGTCGAGCGCCGAGTTCACTGGTCGGGCCATCAAAAACCATTCGGCCTTGGTCGATCAAGATCGCG
>JBJTQD010000108.1:0-6922 GCA_046075445.1 Planctomycetota bacterium | reverse complement strand
CGCCCCAGCGCAGCGAACGACCATCCCAGCGGTCGTACGCCCGCCACGAGTCGGCTGCCGGCGCGACGACTCGGTAGGCATCGAAATGAGGATAGTCGGATAGCCCGGAATAGAACCGCCAAGTCCGCTCCTCGCTGTGCGTAACACTGGTCGCCAGACGACTGGCCCGATAAGGCTTGAACGCCTCCCAGACCTCCTGCGGAGGCACAGGCCGTCCACCCCCGTACTGCGGTTCGCCGAGAAACTCAACCGCGTGGATCTTGGGCAGCCACTCATCCGTGTCAAACTTCTCCAGCGGCAGCATCCGGTTGAAAGACTTGATCGGATGCCGAGCATATCGTGCTGGATCATTTGTGTAGCTATCGACCTCCTGAATCTGTCCGGTGTCGACATGCAAGCTCGCAAGTAGATCGAGATAAGCGTCATGCTGAAGGTGCTTTCCGATCCAGCCCCCACTGATATCGAACGACTCCTTCTTGATTCGCAGATAAGTCCAAAGCGAATCTTTTTCTGTGAGCACCTCCAAAGCTGCATAGGTCAAAGGCAATGGCGAAACGCGCAAGTCAAGGAAACCGAGTTCCTTGGCCGGCACGCTCGTCTCAGCAGTGATCGCGGCTTGGGGCCAGAGAGTCTGCCACTCACTCGCCTCGCGAGGGAGCCAAAGCCTCAGCCCGCGGATTTGCAGCGGCTGTTCGGTCTCATTTCGGACGTAAAGGACAATTCGATCGGGCCGCGGTTGTTGGGCATCGTCGTTCAAAAAGGTTACGGACGAGACCCAGCTCTGAGGTGCTTCAATTGCGACCGTTGTCTTGAACGTGTCAGCTTGGAGTTCAAACTGCTGACCAACACCCCAGCGCGTTGTCGCGCCATTGAACTCGCGAACGCCGATCGCACCCGGAGGCACTGCTGGTCCGCTGGCGAAATCGTGCCAAGCCCACTCTTTGGCCGCGAGCAACTCGGCGGGCTCTCGGCCAGCGAGCTTAAATTGGTCGGCTGGTCCGCTAATAAACAATTGAAACCGCGCGGAGAGTCCCGGCTCGCGCTCGCGCCGGTATTTCATTTCGGGGGCGATGGTATGCGGAATGATCGCTACTCCACGAAGCGACGAAGCCTGCTCGTCCTGAGCTTGACTCGCTCTGGCCACCAGGCTGCAGAGCAGCATCGAAATCGCGACTTGCCAAAGCCACCTGCTCATTGCCTGATTCCTATTTCAGAACCCCCGAATAGATTTTCGCCGCGACCTTTGTAGTTGGCCGCACCACTGCAATCAACAAGAGTATAGCCGACACCCATCAAAAACAGTTTCTCGGCCCTCTCCAGCAGAGAGCGACTCAAGCCTTAAATTTTGACGACACTCGACTCAACGCGCTAAGCTCCAACGTTGGTCACTGCCTCCAGGATTTTCCACTTGCGCTCGCGCAGCAGGTCGGCTTGCCAGCGAATCACCGGGCGGTAAAGGAACAGCAGCACGCTTAAATAAAACGCGGCACCGAGCAGATAAAACGGCACGCCGGGAAACAGACGGAATCGTTCCGAGAGCCACTCCACGCCGAGCGGGGCAATTGCCGGAACCATCGCCAGCGGAGCGAGAAAGAAGAGCAAAAACTGGAGAATGATCGTCCCCAATTTGAAATTCACTGGCTTGAGCGATCCGCTGGCAATTCCCAGTGGCGTCATAATCGACATCAAGTTACCGACCAAGCAGGCCACCAGATACATCGTTCCGGTCTGAAACAGGCTGGCAATAAAGTGGGTCCACTGCAGCGGTAGCGCAATCTGCTGGAAGATTAACGCAACCAAGGCGAGCCCGAGTGCGAGCGGAGCCGTCGCCGCATTCTTGCCGATCAGGAAATCGACCTCTGGAACTGGCGCAAGCAGCAGCGAGCGAAAACCGTCGCGGTCAAAGCCGAACTGGTTCTGCAGCAACTGCGAGATACCTGCCATCGCGAGGAAGCTGCCGCCTAACGCCACGAAAGGGCGAACCCACTCGGCCGCCGGCGCGCGATCGCGAAACAACATCAATCCACCCAGCAGGAATACTCCGAAGATCGGCGCGATTACCGCCAGCTTTGCTTCGGGTGCCCGCGCCATATTGCGGAGTGTCACCAGCATCACGGCCGACTGCGGCTCATTGAGCCGGGGCAACTGCCACTCTAGCCAATTCGGCTGTGGTTTCGCATCGGCTCCAGAGGACGTAACCGTCGCTGTTCCCGCAGCATCGGCGCTCAAGCCTCGCGGTTTGACTGTGCCTTCATCCCCGCGATAAAGACGAAGCGTTGTTGCGTAACTGCGGTGTAGACTGAAAGCGGCGATCGCCAGCATTCCGGCACCCGCGGCCAAGCCTCCCCAAATGTTGCCTCGACCAAACGCATCAATTCCACCGGCCAGCCAAAGCGGCGGAACATAGCGATTCGCCGTGCCAGCCAGCTGCAAGATCCGTTCTGTTTCCGCAGATCGTCGCTGCTTAATTCGCTCTTCCAGCGCAGCGATCAACTCTTGTTCCAACTCTTCATCGTCAACTCGCTGGGAAATTGCTTCGCGTTCTTGCCGATCGGCCTCCTGCTCCTTTTTCCTCGCATCACTGCGAAACAGCGTGAGGTCGAGCAGGAGTGGGATCTGCGAGAGGGCTACGAGCACAAGCGCCGCGACTGTGACCAAAAAGCGACGTCGGCGTTTGTCCTGCATTAACTGGGCGAGCCAGCCGCGAAATTGAAACGTCACGGCCGTGACCATCAGGAGAAAACAGAGCACCAGCCCCACCGCGCCCCAAACGGCCCCGCCATAATGTCGCCCCATCGCCACGCTCAGCCCCAGCATCAGCGGCATGAAGGCGACCGCGGTCAGGGTCAGTAGCGAGCTGAGATAGTTCAGCAAAAACACTCCGTGCGGCGAGACGGGCAGGTGCAGGAACTTGTCCATCGAAAGTGGCTCGGTCCGCTGGAGATCGGTCAGCACGCCCAGCATCCACGAAGAGAGGAAGACCAGAATCACGCCATCCCAAACAAGCGGCAAAGCGATCCCCCACTCTCTCGGCAGGAACCAGCCACTCCAACCGATGATCGATATAAAGGAACTGACTCCCATCAAAAAGGCGCCACCGACCACCAGCCACAGCAGAACTCGACTGATCAGCGTCAGCTTGTTGATTTGGTTTGCCGCCAGTCGCCAGCGCAGCCAGAGCATCGTTCTCAAATGGCCGAGGTTCATCGCTCGGAACCCCCTTCCAGCCAGCTCAGTCGAGCGGCATGCTCAGGCTGGAACCCGACTCGCTCCAGGAACCGCTTTTCCAGCGAACTACCTCGGCGAAGTTCATCCAGAGACGTCTGCTCGACCAACTGGCCGGCCGAAATGATCCCAACGTGAGTACAAAGTCGCTCGACGATCTCCAGCACATGCGATGTCAGAAAAACGGTTCGACCTCGGCTCACGAAGTCGGCGAGTAAGTCGCGGATCACGCTGGAGGTTACCGCATCGACCCCTTCAAATGGCTCGTCCAGAAACAGCAACTCCGGGTTGGGAAGCAACGCGGCCGCGAGCGCCAGCTTCTTCCGCATGCCGTGCGAGTATTCCAGAGTCAGTTTGCGGTGCTCGCGGTCAAGCTTCATCAGTTCCAGCAGTTCGCGACTTCGCTGGCGAATCGTCTCTCGATCCAGCTGAAACATTCGGCCAACGAACGTCAGGTGCTCGACGGCAGTCAGGTTATCGAACAGCGCGAGATTCTCCGGGACCACTCCGATGCGGCGTTTGATCTCCAGCACCTCGCTGGGGATGGCCGGGTCGCGGCCCAAGATCCGGATCGCTCCCGCGTTGGGCTGGAGCAATCCCGTGAGCATCTTGATCGTGGTCGACTTCCCCGCCCCATTCGGCCCGAGAAAGCCATAGAAAGTTCCCGCCTCGACTCTCAGATTAATTCCATCGACCGCGCACTGCTCGCCGAAATACTTGGTCAACTGGTCAGTAGTCAAAGCCGGAACGGGCAGTTGGTCAACGTCACTCATCTTGTCTCATCCGCACTTGCGCAAAGGCGCGAGCCACCTCACGCTCACATCATTAGAGAGCGGCGGCACCTCTGCGCAAAGCGGAAGCAGAGACGAGTGGTTTCCAGCTGCCTGCTTTCCCTCGCTGGCGGACAACTGCAATTCTCGGTTTACTGACCCTGACCGCGGGAAAAACCGGGCTTGCCATCAAAGTTATACAGCCCTTCCAGCTTGACGAATTCCAAACCGGCTTTGGTAATTCGATCGAGCAGGGAGATGATGGCGGAGTGAGGTACTGAACCGCCAGAGCCTTCGGGCAACGAGAAGCGGCAGCGGTTGACGTCGACGGTGAAGGTCTCTGCGAGACCGCCCGGCCAAACCTTCATCCCGCGATTGGAGATCATCTCCAGCACCATCCCGTCGGCGGCGAGCGGCTGCAATCTCGCAGCAAGCGAGTCAATCGAATCGGTCCAAGCAACGAAGACGTCAGCTCCTACCAGCTCGCGCTTTTCGCTGGAGCGTACATAGGGCGGGCGCGAGGTCAGCGGGCGACTCGGTGCGCGGCTGTAGTCGACAGCCTTGAGGACTTGCGGCTTCTGTCCCAATCGAGCCACGACCGCCTGGGCAAATTCCTTCGTTCCAACTTTTTGTTTGGAAACGCCCTCTTTGAAGATGTCGTACGTATGAACGCCATCTTCGATCGTTTTCAGCCAAGCGTTTTGGGCGCGTTCGGCAACATCAGCTTGGCCAATGTGAACCAGCATCTGAATCGCGCCGAGGAACAGCCCGGAGGGGTTGGCGAGATTCTGTCCAGCGCGGCGCGGCGCCGATCCGTGAATTGCTTCGAACATCGCACAGCCATCGCCGATGTTTGCGCTGCCAGCCAAGCCGACCGAGCCGGCAATCTGGGCCGCGACGTCAGAGAGAATGTCACCGTACAGATTCGGCATCACCACCACGTCGAATGCCTCGGGCGTATCCGCCAACTTGGCTGCTCCGATATCGACGATCCAATGTTCATTTTCGATGTCGGTATATTCCGCTGCGATCTCGTCGAAGATCTTGTGGAACAAACCATCGGTCAGCTTCATGATGTTGTCTTTGGTGAAGCAAGTGACCTTTTTGCGTCCGTACGCCCGTGCGTACTCGAAGGCATAGCGGACAATCTTTTCCGTTCCCGGACGCGAAATCAGTTTCAGGCACTGCATTACATCCAGCGTCTGGCGATGTTCGATACCCGCGTACAAGTCTTCTTCATTCTCGCGGACGATCACGACGTCCATCTTGGGGTGCTTTGTGCGAATGAACGGGTCGTAGCTCAAGCAAGGGCGAATATTGGCATACAAGCCGAAGGCCTTGCGTGTCGTCACGTTCAGCGATTTGAATCCGCCACCTTGGGGCGTCGTGATCGGAGCTTTTAAAAAGACCTTAGTCGCCCGCAGCATGTCGAAAGCGCTCGGCTCAATCCCCGCCATGTTTCCCTTGAGATACTGTCTCTCTCCAATTTCGATGACATGCTTTTCAAGACGAGCCCCGGCGGCCTCGATGATATTGAGAGTCGCCTCCATGATTTCTGGGCCAATGCCGTCGCCGTAAGCGACTGTGATCGGAGTAGGTGATGCCATAACTTTCAAACTCGGAAAAAAGGGTTGCTGTTGAATCTAAGTCGGTTTCCAGAACGTTGCCCAAGCGGTTCGTCGGAATAGACCGCCGGCCGGCTTGCTGTCGCTGCTTGGCGTTCAGTCCCGCGGCCAGCAGGATTCGCTTCGAGCAGGCTTTCGCGATCGTGTTACAGATTCACCGCCGCGCAATCGCCGGACGGATCGGTCGCACGAATCGATTTGGCTTTGAGCCAACGCAGCTCTGCGGCGAGGAGTCCGCTGCTACCGCTGCGAAACGAATCTTTTCGGTCTGGCAAAACGGCTTAATAGAGTCTTTTAAAGCGCCTTGTAAACGCTTCTAATTGCCATGGAAGCTCGCTCGAGTCTGAGGTTTTTTTCGGAGGGCTAAACGAGATGAAAAACAACCGAGATTTCTGGGTGTTTTTTTCGGCGGGCGTTTACGACAGTTTGATTGGACTTACCTTTCTGCTTGCAGGATCACAATTATTTAAGCAGTTTAGTGTGCCGGCCCCCAGTCACTGGGGCTACATTCAGTTCGGCGCGCTGATGCTCATCATCTTTGGCCTGATGTTCTTTGCGGTTGCTTACCAGCCCGATCGGAACCGGAATCTGATCCCCTTCGGCATTCTGCTGAAACTTAGTTACATCGGTTTGACTACTTACTATTGGGCGACGTCTGGTTTACCCGGGCTGTTTCAGCCATTCATCTTGATTGACGCCGTGATGCTGGTCCTCTTCATCCTGGCTTATCGTGCACCACAAGCGGACGCTCATTAATTCGAACAGCTTTTATTGTTCGCTTTGGAAATCGCAGCATGCAACCTGTCCATGAATTGAACTGGTATGGCGGTTGGCTGTTGGTGCTCGCCGCTTTCCTGACTGGGATCTTTCTCGGCCTTTTTTTTTACCGCGAAGATTTCTGGGGCGGTTACTCGGGATTCAGCCGGCGGATTTTCCGATTGGGTCACATCGCACTTGCCGCCCTCGGGATGATGAATGTGCTTTTTAGCTTCTCGGCTTGGCCGGCTCCCGAGACTTTTGCCGGCTTTGTCGCTTCCTGGTCGTTCCTCGTGGGCGGGATTTCAATGCCGGGTGTCTGTTTCCTCACAAGCTGGAAGCCTGCGCTGCGGCATCTATTTTTTATTCCGGTGACCGCGCTGATCACGGCGGTGATCTGGACTCTCGCAGGAGCTCCCTGGTGAAAATCGGTTTTCTTGCCCTAAGTGGACTGCGCGCTCACGACCGTGGCTTACTGGAACTTGGCATGAGCCTGCCTGCCGTGGTCGAGCGCAGCCAGGTCGTATCGGCGATGCCCAGCTTAGG
>JBJTQD010000107.1:0-4556 GCA_046075445.1 Planctomycetota bacterium | reverse complement strand
GCCGAAGCCCATCCGGACCCATGTAGTTCACGTCCTCGCTGTGGGACCAGACTTGCTCCATCGGAGCGACCTCTCCTTTGAACAGCGCATTCAAAGCGGTATAGAAACCTTCATTGGCAGCGAGCAGTTCTTGCTTGTCAGCTTTTTCATCGGCCTTCAAGGCACCGACCGGCAAAAACGACGCCATGGCAAGCCCAGCATGAATAATTGCGAAAAAGAATCGATTCACGACAATAGCTCCTTGGTTAACGGAAAGATATGAACTGGTCGATGCCCGAAAACGACTCGAGTACTCTTCGCGGGGATTTCTGTGCTGCAGCGTGGTCAACTGCGCAAAAAACACTTGGCCTTAAACCGAGAGTTCTGCGACACACCTGCCCGGCTGACGCTGAATCGGCTTGCCCAGCCGGCCTGAGTATAAGACCCGTCAATCTCCACTGAAAGCTCGAGGCTACAAGTGCCCCCCGGTTGAGGCCTTTGCTTCAAGGATTCATCGAGAGCGGTCGCTTGGCTGCCCCAAGCGGACTTTGGGCGATGGGCTTGCAGGAGGCACACGGTGGTCGATTCGCGTGCGTCTCACTTTCAGTCCCTGAGCCAGGTGGTCCTGCGATTCGAGACCAATCGCGCGGCCCGGCTCGTCTTGGTTGTCGCGAGCAGCCCGCTAAGCTAACCTGAGCCACATCCCCGATGCAATTTGCCTGTAAAGAATTGAAAAAAGTCCCTCGTCGTTCTGAACTCGAAGTGGCGAAACGTATCGAGTCAGCAGCGTGCATCAGAGCCAGTGTTTATTTCTTGCCCGGCAGATGCCTGTTCAGCCGAGGTGTCATGCCCATGAAAATTCTCGCTCTTGATCTGCCGTATCACCCGCTATTCGATCCGCTTCCTGACGGAGTCACGCTGGTAACGGGACCGGCAGCCGATGTCGAACTGGCTGTGTTTGGAATCCATCAAAGATCACTCATCAGCAGCTTGATCCCGGAACTGCCTTCGCTCCGCATTGTCCAGTCGCTCAACTCGGGCGTGGATTGGTTGCTGCCGAGCTTGCCGGCGACCATCGAGGTCTACAACGCCAGCGGCGTACACGATGCGGCGGTCGCGGAATGGATTGTGGCGGTGCTGCTCTCGCTGCGGCGGCGACTGCCCGAACTGCATGAGGCGCAGCAGCGGGGTGAGTGGATTGCGAACACTACTGAAGCGACAGTTAGTGGTTTAGAGCCAATCGGTCCAATCGACACGTTTGAGGGAGGCCGTGTCTTGATCATTGGTTTCGGTTCGATTGGACGCGCGTTAGCCACTAGGCTGGCAACATTTGGAATCCGTGTCCAAGGTGTGGCCCGGCGGGCACGACCGGACGCCTTGACGATGGATGCGCTGCCGGACCTGATTCCGGCAGCCGATGCAGTGGTCCTGCTGGTACCGCTTTCAGAAGAGACCGAACACTTGGTCAATTCGACCTTTCTGGCCCGGATGAAACGCGGGGCGATTCTCATCAATGCTGCCCGTGGACGACTTGTCGACACAGATGCCTTGATCGAGGCACTTCGAAAAAGACAACTGTATGCAGCCTTGGATGTCACCGACCCGGAGCCGCTCCCCAACGACCATCCGCTATGGCAAGCCCCCAATCTTTTGATCACGCCGCATGTCGCGGGAGCAGTCGCCAGCTGGCAAGCGCGCGCTTATCGTTTCACCCGCGAGCAATTACTGCGCTATATCAGCGGTCAGCCCTTACTGAATCGCGTTCAATAATTCCCAAGACAGACCCGACCTCTCCAAAATCGGCTCGGCTTATCCCGGAAATAACTCCATCACTTTACTTCGGCGACAGGATTTCACCGTCTCAGAAAAATTCCTCAAGGGACCAAACGATGAGTATGTCTTCAATCCTTTCTCAGTTCGCAACCGCATATGCGGCCGGAACCATTCGCGTGATTGACCTGACGCATGTGCTTTCGCCTGATTTCCCCACTCTGATTTTGCCGCCACAGTTCGGACAGGTCCAGCCGTTTCGGCTGGAGAAGATCTCACGATACGATCAGGCTGGACCCGGCTGGTACTGGAATAACTTTTCCTGTGGAGAGCATACGGGAACCCATTTCGATGCGCCGGCACACTGGATTACCGGGAGTGAGCTACCACAGAATACGGTCGATACGATTGACGTTCAAAAATTCATCGCGCCGGCAGCCGTCGTCGACGCCAGCGCCGAGGTGGCCAGCGATGAGGACTGGACTTTGAACGTTGACTTTCTGGAACAGTGGGAAAGCCGACATGGGCGGATCGCGGCGGGTTGCTGGCTCGTATTCCGTACGGATTGGTCAAAGCGGATTGCCGACCCCGCATCGTTTATCAACCACAAAGAGGATGGCTCTCACACACCGGGCCCGACGAGGGAAACCGTGGAGTGGCTGATTCACCAGCGCAATGTGCTGGGGTTTGCCGTCGAGACGATCAACACCGATGCCGGGCAGTCTTACCGCTGGCCCCTGCCCTATCCCTGCCATACGTTAATGCACGGAGCCGGACGATTTGGGCTGCAATGCCTTAGGAATCTGGAGCAACTTCCTCCGACTGGCGCGATGATTGTGGCTGCTCCACTGAAAATTCAAGCCGGTTCGGGCAGCCCCCTCCGCGTCTTGGCGATCGTACCGAGCCAATAAACTCGCAGCTGTCAACCGAAATGAAAGAACCCGGCTCCTTCCTTTTCTTTTTGTCAGGAGATTCGAACGATGCCAGTCTGCAAACTCGTGTTCTCTTTTCTCATCCTTGGACTAAGTGCCGCTACGACCTGCGGCCAAACAGAGAGTTCGCAGTCTTCCGGGAACCTTCTAAACAACGCCTCTTTCGAGGATGACTTGGCAGCTAACGGGTTGCCTACGGGTTGGACCTATTGGTCGGGCGACGACGCCAGTGAGTATCGTTCGGAAGTCGTCGAGGGTGGGCCTACTGGCAAAAAATCCCTCAAACTTGAGGGCAAGGGAATCCGCGGCGTTGTCTTTGCCAATGGCATCAAGATCTAACGCAACAAAAGGTACGCTTTGCGCGGCTGGGCCAAAGTCGAGGGGAACAAAAATGCCAAGGCTATCATCAAGTTCAACTATTTCCATGATCGCAAATGGCTCGGCTTGGCGGACGACGCTGGCGTAGCAGGCGGAGACGGAACTTGGAATCTGCTGGCCAAAACCGACCGCGCGATTGAAGTCCCTGACGCTTCCTATATTTGGATTTCCCGCGTTCTCGAAGGTACGGGCACCGCGTGGTTCGACGATCTTGAGTTGGTCTCATACGACATCGCTGACCTTCCCGAGAACTTCGAAACCGAGCTTGGGCGATCAAACCGTCCCGCCGAGTTCCAAGTCCTGGAACGTCGCCTCGGAACTTGGGATACCGAGCAGACCATCAAGCCGGGCGCTTGGGTTCCCGGCGGTAATAAGTCAAACGGCTCAGAAACCGTAGAGTGGACACTCGACCAGAAGTTCATCCAGACAAAGTACAAGCAACAGCCTGGAAACATGGAAGCCCTATCTTTGATGGGATTCGATCCTCGCTCGAGCGTTTTTCGAACTTGGTTCTTTGATTCCAGCGGCAACCTTCCGCGCAGCGAATTTACGGGCCAGTGGGACGAACCAACGCAAACCTTGACTTTCAAAAGCACTGATCCAGAAGAAGTAAGCATCATGTCGACACAGAAGTTTGTCGGCGCCGACCGGATCGAGACGCGAAGCGTCTGGCGCGCCAAGGATGGCAAAATTCTGATGGAAATCGAAGGCACTGCCACTCGCAAAAAATGAGCTGGGCCGAAATGAAGATGAAAAGGACAAGGGGAAACGGCCGTCTTTTCATCTAACTGATTTTCGGCTGCTGCCCCAGGCGATTGCGGCGGCAGATGACGACTGCGCGAATGGCGGGATAGGGTTGCTGGCCCTCGAGGTGTTCGAAAATTGGCTTCAGCCGCTCGTCGCCAACCTGCTCGATCGCCCGCTCAATCACGGCCGCAGCCTCAGCAGTTACCCAGCGGCTGGGGTCGGTCACTCGGCTTTCGGTCAAATAGGAAGTCAGGTAACCCTCGACGGTCGAGACGGCGCGACCTATGAGCTGAGCCACTTCTTCACACGATTTTCCTTCCTCAAAATAGGGCCAAGCGGATCTCGCGGCGTCGTTGACCTGAGGGCGAGGGTTGGCTGACGCGGGCACGACGGCGGGCTGGCAGTTTCGCTCCAGTTGCCGCTCTCGACAAAAATTGTCGACCAATTCCAGCACCGCAGTTCCGTAGTCCACGACCTTTTGCGCAGCGACGCCATAAGCGAGGCGCAAGTTCGTTTCATCTGCTGGACGGCGCTGGGCCAAGTCGATCAGCGTCCGGTCGCTGAAGATCACAAACGCCGGCGCGGCCGCTGCATCGGCAGTCTTTCTTCGCCAGCCGGAAAGGAGTTGGAACAACTCTAAATCGACCCCCTGCAGCAATTCTGCGGGCGCGATTTTCGCGCGACTTCCCCCTCCTTCGCTCACAGAGCGCGGGCGGCGAATGCCCAGTTGGACCGTCCCCTGCCCTTTGA
>JBJTQD010000106.1:0-2344 GCA_046075445.1 Planctomycetota bacterium | reverse complement strand
GGCACCGCTGATTTTCGAAACCCGCGGCTTGCCTAAAGACAAAGCCTCCCAAGTCGATGGCGATACCTGGGCAAAGAACATGGACAACTTCCGCGGCTCGCGAGTCGGCGTCCTGATTCAATGCGAAAAGGGATACATGGTGATCCCGAATTACACCTCAGCCAAAACCTTCAATCCCGACGGCAGCGTGATAAAAGAATGGTCCGGAGGCGGAGATGCAGCTCACTACAACAACTTCCTCGAAGCCGTTGAAAAGCGCGAGGCTGGCTTGCTGAACGCCCCCGTCCTCGAAGGCCACCTCTCCAGCGCCCTCTGCCATACCGGCGCGATTTCGCACCAGACCGGCTCACTCGCCTCGGTTGATGAGATCAAGCAAGAGATCGGCGGAGAAGGAATGTTCCTCGCAGCCTTCGAAAGAATGCTCGAGCACCTCAACGCTAACCAAGTCGACGTCACCTCGCGCCCCGTGCTGACCCTCGGCACCCAACTGCAAATGGATCCCACCGCGGAAACCATCACCAACAGCCCCCAAGCCGTCCAACTCCTCTCCCGCGACTACCGACAACCCTTCGCCATCCCGCAGGTGTAACCCTGCTTTTACGAAGCTTAAAGACAAGGAAAACAAAAAGGTAAAACACAGAGGCACAGAGTACGCGGAGGCAGCATCGAAAAACCAAGGAGTGCATTTTTAAAACCAAGCCGCAACCACAATTATGCCACCACCGACCTCGCGTCGGTGGAGCTGTGACTCGCCAGCTACAAAATAAACCGAAACCTCAATTAGGCCACCACCGACCCCGCGTCGGTGGAGCCATGACTAGCCAGCTACAAAACAATCCGAAACCTAATTTGGGCCACCATCGACCTCTTGTCGGTGATAACAAAGCAAACTCAACGCCATACCCATTTCCAAATCTCTTCAAATCCCAATCCTCTCCTCTTCCTCTGCGCTCCCCTGTGCCCTCTGTGTTTAACCCCTCTTCCTACGCCAAGATCTCCGTCACAACCTCGTGCTCTTCCACCCCAGTCAAACGGACATCCAGTCCTTTGAAAGGGAACGTCAAAGTGCGATGGTCCAACCCCAAGCAATGCAGGATCGTCGCTTGAAGGTCGTGCACATGTATCGGCTTCTCGGTGATGTGAAATCCAAACTCATCCGTCGCGCCATAAGTCAAACCGCCGCGCACCCCGCCTCCAGCCATCAGCAAAGAAAACGCTTGCGGATGATGATCGCGCCCAAGGCTGCGCCCCAGCGCCGCATTGCTCTCGACCATCGGTGTCCGGCCGAACTCGCCACCCCAAACGACGAGCGTCGAGTCCAGCAGCCCGCGCTGCTTCAAGTCCTTAATCAACGCCGCCGTGCCTTGATCAGTCGCCCCGCAATTGCCGCGGTGATTACCCACCACATCGCTGTGCGCGTCCCAGCCCTCGTGATAGATGTTGATAAACCGCACACCTCGCTCGACCATCCGCCGAGCAATCAAGCAAGCCCGAGCAAACGACGGCTTGTCCGGCTCGCAGCCGTACATCTGCAGCGTCTCAGCCGACTCGCTCTTCAGGTCCATCAGCTCCGGAGCACTCGTCTGAAGCTTTGCCGCCATCTCGTATGAACTAATCCGAGTTTCAATCTCCGGATCGCCCAGCAGCCGCCGCTGTTGCTGATTGAGTCCCTGAACAAGGTCCAGCGATTCCCGCTGCAACTTCGCATCGACTCCCGGCGGATTCGCCAAGTTCAGAATCAAATCACCCTGGTTTCTCAACCGCACGCCGGTGAACTTCGTCGGCAGAAAACCGCTCGACCAATTCGCCGAACCACCGCTAATCCCCGCCCCGGTACTCATCACCACAAAAGACGGCAGGTCTTTGCTCTCCGAACCCAAAGCATAAGTCACCCACGACCCCATGCTCGCCCGACCCGGCTGCGCAAACCCGGTGTTGAAGAAAATCTGAGCCGGCGCGTGATTAAACTGATCCGTCTTGACCGAACGGACCAAGCAAAGCTCGTCAGCGATCGAGCCGAGCTGCGGCAGCGTCTCAGCCAACTCCATGCCGCATTCGCCATGCTTTGAAAATTGAAATCGCGGGGCCATCACCGCCGCGTCGGATCGGATGAACGCATACCGCTGGTCCCCGATGATCGACGGCGGTAAAGACTTCCCGTCGTACTTCACCAACTCCGGCGTCGATCATCCGATCCGCATCACGCGTTTGCGTTGGCGCGCCAACGGCGCCAGCGTGGTGGCCGCCGGCACGTACAGCAACGCGACGGTGCAACTGGCCAGCGCCACCGTCGATTGCCTGACGCCGTCGACGACGTTCGCCAACAACCTCGGCCCCGATCTCG
>JBJTQD010000105.1:0-1291 GCA_046075445.1 Planctomycetota bacterium | reverse complement strand
GTCACGCTCGTCGATATCGACCAGCTCTATGCGACCTTCAGCATCCCGAGCGCTTCTGCAAGTGCCTTGGAAGTCGGAAAGACTTATCCGGTCGAAATTGGCGGACAAGTCGGCGTGAAGGCGACGCTTGAGTCAATTGGCGTTCAGACGGACGCTGAGAGCGGAACGGTTCGAGTTAAATTGCTCATCGGCAACGGTGATCACAAGTTGCGAGCAGGTGAGCCCTGCGTTTGGAATCAGTAGTCAATCCGGTTCGGTAAGGAGCATGGAAGACCATGGAAGTTCAACCGCGAACTTTGAAATTGAACACGCCGGCAGCGGATTGGTTCCAGCCTGGGGTGGCGACGGTAAGTCATTCGGCTGCCGATAGTCCTCAGAGCGATGCCGTCGCGAGTCTGGGCCGCCAATTATTTGATGCGGCGATGCGTGCGAGCAGCGTTTCAGAGCTTGTCAACCACTTGGTTCGAGCGATGAGCGAGCACTCGCTCTGCCTTGGGCTCTGGCTAGCCCCCAAGAGAAACGGCGACGAGCCCATTCCGGATTTCAAGTCGCTGCTCGATTCCGGAGAGAATCAGCTTTGGACGACCGTTCAGGAGCAAGCTCTTGAGATGTCGAGAGTCATTCAGGAGACGGGTGAGTTGCTGGTAGCTCCAATTCCGGGAAGCGGTCGCCGCGTGTTGGCGGTCGTACCGTTTCGCGCCGGTGGAAAAGGTGACGAGTTACTTGCCAGCTGCTTCGAAGTAGGCAGTCGACCTAGGCTCACACCGGGAACGTTGCTGCTACTTGCGGCTCAAACAATTGCTCTGTGGCGGAAGCGACGGTCTGCCGAATCTCTCAACCAAATCAATTTGACGTTCAGTCAGACTTTTCAGGCACTCCAGGCCATCACACTCTCCAGTGGACGAGACGACGCAGCTATTGCACTCGTGAATCACGCTCGGCAGCTGCTCGAGGCCCGACAAGTGATTCTGGCGACGGCGATGCGGGATTCGCATTGGCGAATCGAAGCAATCTCGGATGTTGAAACAATCGAGATGCGCGGTGAGCACGCTGCGAGTCTTTGCCGTTGCTTTGACTCGTTCGGCCAACAGAAGGCAGCGGTCACTCGGCAAACTCAGGAGCCGACACTGAAGCAAGCCTTAAGCGATTATTGCCATTTGGCTGGCACGGAAGAAGCGATGTTCCTCCCGTTGCAAGTCGAGGGGCAGACCGTAGGCGGACTGCTGATCGGGATGAGCACGTCCCAATTGGACGCTCGGGGCTTTAGCGAGTCAGCTACTTTCCTGGCTTC
>JBJTQD010000104.1:0-2751 GCA_046075445.1 Planctomycetota bacterium | reverse complement strand
TGTTTTGCGAGAGCCGTCAGCATATGGTCAAAAAACCCAATCCCAGTTTGAATCGTCGATTGACCGGAGCCATCGAGATCCAGCGAGAGTTCGATTTTCGTTTCAGCAGTTTCCCGCCGGACTTCAGCAACACGTGTAGTCTTCATTCGGATACCTGAGGAAAGACGGAGTGGTTAGTTCATTTTTGTTTCGGAGATTACATCGACTAGGCTGTCTCGCAGGTAGGTAAAGTCAGCTGGATCGCCCGGGCAGGAGATCCGCAGCGAATCACGCAACGCGGGCTGCTCACCGAACCAGCGGACCGCGATCCCCCGCGCGCCGAGTCCACGCCAAAGCGACTCTGCGTCTGGCGTTCGGGCAAAGACGAAATTTCCTTCCGAAGAAGCGGTTTCGATTCCAGCCATCGTCAGCAATCGATTCAGCTCATCGCGTTCCTGGCAAACTTGAGCGACGTAGCCAGCCGCCAACTCCGGCTGGGCCAGTGCGCGTCGAGCCAACTCCAGCGACAGCCCGCTGACTGGGTAGGGATTCCCTGCGCGCCGCAGGGCGTCGATCACCTGCGCGGTGCCCAGTGCGTAACCGACTCGCAGGCCGGCCAGCCCCCAGGCTTTGGAAAACGTTCTGACGACGACAGCATTGGGCGCTGACAAGGCGACGGCAGACAAATCTTCCTGCGAGAATTCAGCGTAGGCGAGATCGACCAGCAAGAGAACGTCCGGCAACTCGCGAATCAGAAGCTCGAGTTCCGAGGCTTTTACCACACTGCCTGTCGGGTTGTTCGGAGAGACCACAGTTACCATTCGAGTTAGCGGTGTGACGCTGCGGAGAATTGCCTCAACCGGAAAGGAGCTTAAGCCCCAAGGGACCTCGCGAACCAAGCCACCGGCAAGCCCCGCATGCTTGGCGATCATCTCAAAGGTGGGAGCGGGCAAGATCGCCTCGCATCCGGGATCGATAAAGGCTTGGCAAACCCGCGAGATCGCGTCATCACCTCCGGCTGTGACCAATACTTGCGCCAAGTCCACTCCAAACTTCGCGGCCAATTCTGATTGCAAACTCGCGGGCTGGGGATAACGTCGAGCCAACTCCACACCGCGATCACCGAGCAGATCACCGGCCCCAAGCTTCTCTAGCGTTCCGCGACCTTCATTTCGGTCCAGCCGCAAACGAATCTCATGCTCCAGCAGCGGCGGCCGATACCCCGTCTGCCCCTGCAAGCGAGCAGCCAACTCAGGCCCTTTCCTCTCTCCCAACATCATCCCACCCCTCTCACTCTTCTCTCTCAATCTTCTTCAACCCCATCTCCACTTCCTCTCCTCCTGCGTCTCTTTCCTTACTTCTTCCTCCTCAACTGCCTTTCATTCCTTCTTCATTAGTGCCAATTAGTGGTTCTTCTTCTTCACGGTACGATCTGCGCGATTGGGCTGACCACAATATCGGTGCCTCCCAGTGCTTTGATCTTCCCGATCAATTCTGGCAGCCCTGACTTCGGTGCGGCGACCTTGATGGCAAAGCCACGCTGGCCGTGCAGTTGGGCAATTGTGGGTTCGCGCATGCAGGGGAGGGCGGCGACCACTTGCTGGAGAACCTCGGCGGTGACATTGACTTCGACCATCACCCGCCGGCGGGCTTCGAGGACGGACTTCAGCAGCAGGACGAGATGTTAGATGCCATCGCGGAGTTCGGGCCGATCGAGGGCTTGGGGCGAAGCGTACAGTCGGGTGGATGATGTCATGATTTCTTCGATGACCCCTAGACCGTTGGCTCTCAGCGTTGCACCGGTCGCCACGACATCGACGATGCAATCGGCATCTTCTGGCGGATAGACTTCGGTCGAACCGAAGGAGCGGAGAAAAGTGGCTTGCAATTGCCGCTTGGCGATCCAGCGAAGCGTCGTTTGTTCCAGTTCCGAGGCGATGACAAGCGGACGCTGCCAAAAGCCGGTTTGCTTTGCCGCTTCGGCGGGTGCTGCGACCACAATCCGAACCGGATCGAGCCCAGTGTCGAGAAGTTCGACCAGCGGAGCTTCAAACTCGGCAACCCAATCGGCGCCGGCAAAGCCAATATCGCGCGAGCCGAGCTCAAGCATCTTCACGATTGCTTGGGGTTTGAGCAGTTTGACTTCGCAGCCTTGAAGCGAGAGTTCCGGGCGGTATTCGCGTGCGGCCGATTGAATACGGATCCCGGCATCGGCCAAGAGGCGGTTAACCCCTTCGGCCATACGGCCCTTGGGAAGCGCTAGTCGCAAGCGGGACGAGGCTTGAGAAGAATTGTCAGTTTGAAGCGTCATAGCGAAAGAGCCTTATTGCTACGACGCCGGCACCGGATGAACTGGCGCACAAAAAACGCCAGCTGGTGCTGGCGTCTATCGAAGTTTGCTTGGAATCAGCCAAACACGATCATGTCGCCGCACCTGATGAGGTGAGATGGTGATGCACATGATAGTGGTGGAAAAACGACATTTAATTACCTGTTGCCTGATTTGATGCGTCCGGTAGAAGCCAAACGCTCCCTGTCCACAAGTCGTCAGGTAAGAACCGAAAATGCGGAGGCGAACTAACACCTAAGGCAGCGAAAATAATAACGAATAAAGTCACCAGTCAATGTGGAGTCAGCTCGTTGGTACGGCCCAGCGGGATTGCTCCTACTCTTTTTTTCTTGTTTTTCCTCCTCGTTCTCCGCGTACTCTGTGTTTACCTTCCTTTACCCGCGGGCCCGCTCCAGCAGCGACATCATCAGGAAAGCCATCAG
>JBJTQD010000103.1:0-1145 GCA_046075445.1 Planctomycetota bacterium | reverse complement strand
CGACGGACGCGTTCGTCACGAAGGTAAATTCAGCCGGCAGCTTGATGTGGGTCCAGACCTTTGGCGGCAACCAACAAGTCGCGGCCAAGGCGATCGAAGTCGACTCGTTTGGCGCCGTTTACCTTGTCGGCAACTTCACCGGCACAGCCGATTTCGATCCGGGGCTCGGCGTGCAAAGCTTCACTTCGGTCGGAAGCGGTTGGAACGGTTACCTTTCGAAGCTCGATGCATCAGGCAATTTCCTCTGGGCGAGACAACTGGGCGGCACCGGCGAGGCACTGGCTTTGGGCCCTGACGGCTCAGTCTTTACCGCGGGAAGTTTTGAAGGGATGCGCGACTTCGATCCCGGCGCTGGCTCCGCTACCATGTCGGCTTTCATTCGAGATGCCTATATCCTCAAGCTAAATAACTTGGGCAACTATGTCTGGGCAAACGCATTCACAGCTTCCAACGGCGGAACCAGTTCGGTCAGCGACCTCGAGATCGACCGCGATGGCAATGTCTTCAGCACCGGCGAGTTCTCCGGCAAGACTGATTTTGATCCGAGCGGGTTGTCCACAACGTTTACCGCTCCGTCGATGCACACCGATGCGTTTGCCTGTAAGTTGAATTCTTCTGGTGCTTACGTGTGGGCCAGCGCCATGACGGGCGAATTTGCTCAGAGCGCCATGGATATCGAGGTCGATTGGCTCGGTCGCGCGATTATTGTCGGAAACTTCTATGGCCGCACCGATTTCGACCCGGGCCTCAATCGTTTCGAATTGACCGCGACGGGGTCCGATGTCTTTGTCTGGCAACTTGGTAACACTGGCGACCTGTTATGGGTCAAGCAAGTCGGGGGAGCCAACTTCGAATTCGCAACGGATCTGAAGATTGATTCGCAAGGCTTTTTCTACATTGCGGGAACCTTTGACGGCACGACGGACTTTAACCCCAGCACCGCTTCCTCGCCGCTGACCAGCTTCGGCTCTCACGACGGATACATTTTGAAGCTCGATCCCAACGGCGATTATCTCTGGGCTCGGCAGTTCGGTGGAACTGATTACGACCAACTTGCGGGAATCGCCCTCGACTCGCGGTTCAATATTTTCGCGACCGGCAGTTTTTACGGCGTCGCCGATGTAAACCCTCGCATGGGAATCTCT
>JBJTQD010000102.1:0-758 GCA_046075445.1 Planctomycetota bacterium | reverse complement strand
CGACTTCGGCAATTTCATCCTCGGTCACCTGCTCAGGGATCAGACGCTTGCGGTCCTTGTCCGCCTCAGCTCCCTGCTCGCGCCGCTTCTCAGCCGCTTCGACTTGGGAATTGATCTGCTTGAGTTGTACATCGACTTCGTAGAGCCGGCGGTATTCATCTTCGGAAACCATCCGGCCGCTGGCTTGTTTCGATTTGATCTCGCTGTCTAACTGGTCAAACTTCCGCTTCAAGT
The DNA here is from genome assembly GCA_046075445.1 of Planctomycetota bacterium. Classification (GTDB taxonomy): domain Bacteria; phylum Planctomycetota; class Planctomycetia; order Pirellulales; family Pirellulaceae; genus BJ22. Next base: position 524 of record JBJTQD010000102.1, on the reverse strand, counting down.
TGCTTTGCTCTTCTCCGAGTCGTTTGATATCGGTGACGCCGAGCTTTTCCGACTCCCACTGTTCGCGGAGGTCGGCCAGCAGTTTGCGCTGCTGCAGCATTTCTTCTTGGACTTCCTCCAAGCGTTCCTTCACTCCCGGATCGTTTTCGTCCGCGAGTTGGCGAGCCGCGAGTTCCAATTGAGTCAGGCGTCGTTGGACTGTGTCGATTTCCTGCGGCACGCTATCGAGTTCCATCGCCAGTTTCGAAGCGGCTTCGTCGACCAAGTCGATCGCTTTGTCTGGGAGGAAGCGGTCGGTGATGTAGCGATTGGAAAGCTGGGCAGCGGCGACGAGGGCGCTGTCCTTGATCTTTACACCGTGGTGCGTCTCGTAGCGAGTCTTGAGCCCGCGGAGGATGGTGATCGTGTCTTCGACGGACGGTTCGCCAACCATGACGGGCTGGAACCGGCGCTCGAGCGCGGCATCTTTTTCAATGTATTTGCGATATTCATCCAGCGTCGTCGCGCCGATGCAGTGCAGTTCG
>JBJTQD010000101.1:0-1048 GCA_046075445.1 Planctomycetota bacterium | reverse complement strand
GGCTCATGTTCGCCAGGAACTCGCTCTTGATTTCGTTCAGCTGGTGCAGCTTGACGTTCAGCTGGGCCTGCTCATCAACTTTGCGGTCGAGGTCGGCGTTGGCTTCTTGGAGTTGGTGCTGGGAGTCGATCAGGTGGCGAAGCATCCGATTGAACGAGCGGCTGAGTTCCTGAAATTCGTCACCAGTCGCGAGGTCGCTCCGCACTTCGAGGTTACCTTGAGCAACTTCTTCCGCCACATCCCGCAGATGCTTGACTGGTTTCACGATCACGTAGCGGACGATCAGATAGAGGGCGAGCATCGAGAGAAACGCCGTCACGATGGCGACGGCGAGCAAGATGGCTCGCGAGCGATTGATCGCGCTCTTGGCCAGTTTGTAGGGAAGCTTGATCCGGACAAACATGACGCCGACTTCTTCTGCGAGCTTCAATCGGGCATCGTTCTCGTCAGCAGGTTTCTGGTCGGCGGTCCCGGAGGCCGGCGCTGGCGCGGCTTCGGTCGTCTCAGCTGGCGCCGCCGCGAGCGCCGTCGCTTCGGCTCGCGGTTTTACGAAATGACACTCGCAGCAGACGGGCTCGAAGAAGACGGGCTCGTAGTAGGCGTACTTGTTGTCGGGGAGGAAGCGATCGGGAAAAAGTTTGTTGGTCGCGTTGTCGTTCGGCGTTTTAGGTAAAGCAGGAGCGGCCGGTTCGGGGCGCATTTCGATCGCGTTGCGATCGTATTCGAGTTGCCGCTGGCGATACATTTCGTTCAGCCCTTGCAGGAGTTCGCGCTCGAACGGCTCGTTGATCACCTTCGAGGCAATTTGCCAGCGTTCGTTCCGATTGTCGAATGTGAGGACATCGAATTCGTAGTCGGGAGCGCTGGCCAGCAGCGGAATGAACTTCTGGTAAAGCTCTTTTTGGTGTTCGGGTCGAGCGACGTCGTCGGTGAAGCGGACTTCCTCGAAATGCTTGCGGAGCTTGTGGAGTTCGGATAGTTCGCTGGCTCGCTTCCGGTTGTTCTCCCGGAATTGATCTTCTGTCAAACGGTTGACCGAGAGAAAGGA
>JBJTQD010000100.1:0-3176 GCA_046075445.1 Planctomycetota bacterium | reverse complement strand
ATCGTGCGACGGCTGACCTCGAGCTCCTTGGCGAGGGCGTCGGCATCCCAGCGCCCCGGCCCCATGATGCAGTGGAGCACGCGCAGCAATCGACTGAGCCGTTCGCTTTGGCGAACCCGCCGCTCCGCGTCAGTGCGCTTGCTTTCCGGCCGCTTCTTCCCCATCCCAGTGACCTTAAGGCGTCACTGTGCCATCTAGGGGTCGCAATGAATCGCAATGGAGTCGCCGAGGGTGGCCTTAGGCAGCGACTCGCCGCGACCCACATTTGGCAACGCAGAAAACGACGATTCACCCAACCAAAGGGGGGATTCCATGCCTGTTACGCCACTGCGGAAGCTCCATCGGTCGATCGGCAAGAACCTGGCCCAGGACAAGCGAACCTGCACCGAAATGATCGCTGGCCTGAAGCGATCCACCGACGACAACTTGGCCTCGCTGTTCGCCGAGTCACTCGAGATCAACTCAGAGCTCGACGGCATCGGGCAGCCATACCTGAACACCGCGTCCTTGAAAACGCGAACCAAGCTCACCCCCGGCTCCCGCGGCGACAACCGCATCGTGTACCTGCTCTCCGAAAGGGAGCGGATCGGCGTCACGAACGGGCCACGTGGCTACTCATTCCGCTACGTGGGGCGTCAGTTGCCTCGCTTCCGCAAGGAGGGGGCTGGTGCGCCGAAGTCCGGCGCAGGTGGCATCGACTACACCGCTGTTTCCGGATCGACGCCGGTTCTCGGGGAGATCAAGCGGTCCGGCGACAAGAACCCCTTCTACGCGTTCGTGCAGCTGCTCACGTACCTCTCCGAAATGGCCACCCCGAACCAGGTCCGTAGGGCCACGAAGTACGAGGAGTTCGGCATACCTCTCAAGGATTCGCAGCCGTTCGACCTGCATATCCTTCTCACCGACGTGAACAAGCGGAGTGCCACGCTGGGCCTCATCGAGCCAACACGACAGCTGGCGGAGCTGTTCCGGGGCCGTCTTGGGAAGCAGCACGGAAAGCTGCTCGGAAAAACCCTTTGTCTCGAGATGGACTCCGCGACATTCGCGGCAAGCCCGGATTCGACGCTTGAGTGCTTGTGGGTGGCGTGAGGCGTCTGGCCAACGATCAAGGTTACCCGGCGGTGGCCAAGTAACTTGGCTCTCAGAATACGCCCGATCCGCCGCTCGGGTTGACCGCGTTGTTGGGCTGCAACGTGATCGCGTGTACCAAATACTTTTATACGGAAAGCAGTGTGAGCACGTTGATAAATCCCCGCCCTGCTCACAGAGAAGAGATTAAGATCAATCGCCTAATCGCGCATCAAGCAGACAGGCGAATGATATAAATAATGTTCTGAAACCGGCAGCTTCTTTGAGTTGACGTCATTAATTATTTCGCAGCTCATAGCCTTTGGGAAAAACGTGGTCGAGTTGTCCCAATTCTACTTTGATCACTTCCTTCTTAGATAGGCTTGAGTGGATGAACTCCTTGTCGTTCACAAATACTCCGGCGTGTTTTCCATCCTTTCCGACAACGACAACCCCTGCGGCAGGTTTGTCGACCAAACTTCCGTAGCTGAGGTAATCCTTGGCCAGACCCCCTCGGTTCTTGTCACCATGGATCGCCTCATTCACGACATGGTTGCACTTGTACTCGTCCCGCGGTTTCCCGACGAGGCTTTCGGCACGATCTGCATCGAATGGCATGGTGTCACTCCCTCGCGATTACTGAAGAACGAAAGCACGTGAAGCATCCGTGAAGTTCATGGATGCCCAACGTCGGCGATCACGCAGCCGCCGACAAAAAACTATGATTCAAATTCGCGGCCGACCGGCGACTTGCGTGCATCGATTGGTTAGGCCCACGCTCCAAAGAGACTATCCGACGGAGAATAAAACCTTCCACCCGAACGCACCCACACCACCTGCAACGATACCGATTGCTAAGACCCCAAATGCAATGGGTGCAACAGCCAGTGTACCGGCAGCAAAGAGCAAGCCGATACTGCAGACCCCAACACTGACGAAACCAAAAGAGCAAACTCCGAAGCTTACGATTCCTCGGGCGATCAACCCAGCCGCAAAGATGCCTTTAGCGCTAAGACCTACTGCGAAAATCCCTGTCGCGGTTGCCTGCTTAAGTGATTTGCCGTCTAACTGCGTGGGGAAGTAAACATCGTATAAAGGCATACCGAACAAACTGATTTTGCTTGTCCAGCGGAATGTTTGCGATAGTGATTCCATGATTTTACTGCCGTCTAACGACCAGGCTCCGTGTTCACGTAATGCCTTTCCGACTTGCTCATTCTGAAAATGTTGCTGGCCAAACGAGCTCCGCAGGATGTGAATCACGTAGAGGGCCGTGAGGGCAAGATAGACGGGCAACTGCACCACCAATGGCGGCCATTCGAAGCGGCTCAAGGCGATTGATAAAGCAACGAGCGGCATGGTTGTGACGAAAATGCGCCAACGAAAATCAAGACATCGTCGTTGATAGTCGGGGTCGGTGAGCATCAAATGCTTGTGCGCCGAGCACCAGACGCCGAAACGATCGCGCTCAGGAAACCGCTCTAACTCTGGCGTGGCTGTGTATGTGACGAATTTCATAATCACTCGCAATGTGGCCTAACGACCAAGATCAGCGGCTCGCGACCTTACGCGAACCACACCGCCGGATTCTATCGCGAGTCCGCTGCATCGCTTGGTTCGCAAAAGCGGTCACAGCCGATTGTATATCCACTCAGGCAAAAGCCGCAGTACTGCTGCAATGACTCGCCACCTTTTCGTCACATACGCGTGGGCCCTTCGTGACTCGATTGCCGTCACGATCTGATCTGCCGCGACGTCGACTGCGGCCACCCAAAACAATCCGTCACCTTTCGCCATAGCGGTTGCGACGAACCCCGGCTGAATCTCCGTCACATCAATAGGCAAACGCTGCTTGGCACACCTATGCCGAAGGGCCCGCAGATAACTTGACACAAACGCCTTGGAGGCCCCGTACGAAGGAGCTTCACCGTGGCCGCGGATGGCGGCGATCGACGAGATGCCGACCAGATGCCCCCGCCCACGCTGGACGAAGTGCTGCAGAGCGAGCGTCGCCATCGCCGCGAACCCGGTGACATTTACGGCGATCGTGTCGGCCTCGGGGCCCCACTCCAGCTCCGGATTCTCGCTCCCCGTCCCGGCCGAAATGA
>JBJTQD010000099.1:0-8620 GCA_046075445.1 Planctomycetota bacterium | reverse complement strand
GCCGATCTTGTTGATCGCGAAATAACGCGAATCGGGGTGGGCGAAGTAGAGTCCGCTGACGCTGGCACCAGGCCACATCGCGAAGGACTCGGTCAGCGTAATCCCGGTCGCCTTCTCGGCGTCCAGTAGTTGCCAGAGCGTTCCCTTCTCCGTGTGGTCCGGGCAAGCCGGATAGCCCGCCGCGGGGCGAATTCCCCGGTATCGCTCGGCAATCAAATCATCCGTCGAAAGCCCCTCTTCCTTGCCGTAGCCCCAGTCGCAGCGGGCTCGGAAATGGAGGAACTCGGCAAACGCCTCGGCCAAGCGATCGGCCAGCGCCTTGGTCATGATCGAGTTGTAGTCGTCGTGCGATTTGTCGTACTTCTTCGCCAACTCGTCGCAGCCAAACCCGGCTGAGACCGCAAACGCGCCGAGATAATCCATTCGCCCTGAATCGAGCGGCGCAATGTAGTCGGCCAGCGAACGGAACTGCGTCTGACCGGCCCGCTGCCACTGCTGACGAAGCATGTGGAACCGACAAAGCTCGCGCGATCGCTGCTCGTCGGCATACACAATCACATCGTCGCCCACACTATTGGCTGGCCAGAAACCGTACACCCCACGAGCCTTGAGCAAACCTTCGTTGACGATCTTCCGCAGCAGCCGCTGAGCGTCCCGGAACAGCTCAATCGCCTGAGCCCCGACGACCTCGTCTTCGAGAATCCTCGGATACTTGCCGTGCAGGTCCCAAGAGCTGAAAAACGGCGACCAGTCGATGTACGGCAGCAATTCCTGCAGCGGCTGCTCCTGTAGCACCCGCACGCCAGTAAAGCTCGGCTTGTCGATTCGCACCTCTGCCCAGTTCGTCGGAAAGCGATTCTTGAGCGCCTCTTCATAAGTGACCAGCATCATTTGCCGGTCCTCATACGACTTCACCAGCCGCTCCTGCAACTCGCGATTGTCCTTGACGATCGTCGGCCGCAACTCGTCGCTCATCAACTTGTCGACCACGCCAACGCTGCGCGAAGCGTCGAGAACATGCACAACGGGCTGGTCGTAAACTGGGGCAATCTTCACCGCGGTGTGCTTGTCGCTGGTCGTCGCTCCGCCGATCAGCAGCGGCAGCTTCATTCCGCGCCGCTGCATCTCCCGGGCTACGTGAACCATCTCGTCGAGGCTGGGCGTGATCAGACCTGAAAGCCCAATCACATCGACCCCTTCCTGAACGGCCGTGTCGAGAATCTTCTCAGCCGAGACCATCACACCCAGGTCGATGATTTCATAGTTGTTGCAGCCGAGTACAACGCCGACGATGTTCTTGCCGATATCGTGAACGTCGCCTTTGACGGTCGCCAGCAGAATCTTGCCGCGGAACTGCTGGCCGACGAAACCGGCCTGAATCTTTTCCTGCTCCATGTACGGCAGCAAATGAGCCACCGCACGTTTCATCACGCGAGCGCTCTTAACCACCTGCGGCAGAAACATCTTCCCCGCCCCGAACAAGTCGCCAATGATCGACATGCCGTCCATCATCGGGCCTTCAATGATCTGCAGGCAGCGCGTGTATTTCTTGCGAGCCTCTTCGGTGTCCTCCTCGACGAAACGATCGATCCCTTTAATTAAGGCATACTTCAGCCGCTCTTCAACTGTCGTATCGCGCCAGCCGAGGTCTTCGGTCTTCTTCTTCCCGCCGGTTCCCTTGACCGACTCGGCAAACGAAATGAGCCGGTCCGTCGCATCTGCGCGGCGGTTGAAGAGCACGTCCTCAACATGTGTCAGTAGATCCCGGGGAATCTCCTCGTAAATCCCCAACTGTCCGGCGTTGACGATCCCCATATCCATGCCAGCCTTAATCGCATGGTAGAGGAAAGCCGAATGCATTGCTTCGCGGACGACATCGTTGCCGCGAAAGCTGAACGAGATGTTGCTCACGCCGCCGCTGACCTTCGCCCCGGGGCAACGCTGCTTAATCAGCCGCGTCGCTTCGATGAAGTTGATCGCATAGTTGTTGTGCTCTTCCATTCCCGTCGCGACGGTCAGGATGTTCGGGTCGAAGATGATGTCTTCGGGAGGGAAGCCGACTTGCTCGGTCAGCACCTTGAAAGCGCGCTGGCAAATCCGCACTTTCTCGTCGATCTCAACCGCTTGGCCCTGTTCATCAAACGCCATCACGACGGTGGCTGCGCCATATTGCCGGACCAGTCTTGCGCGGCGGAGGAATTCTTCTTCGCCGTCTTTCAAGCTGATCGAATTGACGATTGCTTTGCCTTGAACATTCTTCAGCCCCGACTCGATGACCGACCATTTGCTCGAGTCGATCATCACGGGGACGCGGCTAATGTCGCTTTCGCCGGCGATCAGACGGAGAAACTTCTCCATCGCCGCCTCGCCATCCAGCAGCGCGTCGTCCATGTTCACGTCGATAACCGCAGCGCCGCCGAGCACCTGCTGGCGAGCCACTTCGACCGCCTCCTCGAACTTGTCATCGCGAATCAGCTTGGCAAATGCCCGCGATCCAGTGACGTTCGTCCGCTCGCCGATCATCAGGAAGTTCGATTCGGGACGCAGCGTTAGCGGCTGGGTGCCGCTGAGGCGAGTCCAGGCGGGCAGGGAGACTTTGCCGTGCGGACGATAGTTGCGCAGAGCGGTCGAGATTGCCTGGATGTGTTCGGGAGTCGTACCGCAGCAACCGCCGACGATGTTGACCCAGCCGTTGGATGCGAACTCGGTCAGTAGTTCAGCCATCCGCGCGGGCGACATGTCGTACTGTCCCATTTCGTTGGGCAGCCCGGCGTTGGGGTGGCAGCTGATGTAAGCATTGGAGACCTTTGCCAATTCCTGCACGTGCGGCCGCATCAGCTCGGGGCCGAGCGCGCAGTTTACGCCGACGCTGAGCAGCGGAAAATGCGCGATTGAATTCCAAAACGCTTCGACGGATTGGCCCGAAACAAAAGTGGTGCCGCCGCGGTCGAAAGTTCCCGAAGCCATCACTGGAACGATGTTTCCTGTCTCGCGGAAGTAGCGGCTGATCGCAAATAAGCAAGCCTTGAGGTTGAGCGTGTCGATCACCGTCTCGGGCATCAGGATATCGACGCCCGCCTCGACCAGCGCTTTGACTTGGTCGTAGTACGAGGCCTCCATGATGTCGAAGGTCGTTCCGCGGAAAGCCGGTTCGTCGACTTTGGTTGAGATTGCGGTCTGCTTGGTGGTCGGTCCAATGGAGCCAGCGACAAAGCGATGACGGCCGGGTTCGCGCTCGTTAAACTCATCAGCAGCCTGGCGAGCGCAGCGGACGGCGGCGAAGTTGATCTCGCGTGCGAGTTCAACCGGAAGTCCGAACTCTTCCATCCCGACGGGGCTGGCGCCGAAGGTGTTGGTTTCGATGATGTCCGCACCGGCCGCCAAGTACTCGCGATGGATTTGGCGAATCGCATCCGGATGCGTCAGGCAAAGGATGTCGACGAAATTTTTCAGGTCTTTGTGATGGTTGCGAAACCGATCGCCCCGAACCATTGCTTCGGTCAATTGCAAAGCCTGAACCTTGGTGCCCATGGCACCGTCGAGGATTAGAATCGAGTCGGTCAACCGCTCGTGGAGGAGTTCGGTCGAGTTCTTGATTTGCGTCGCGTTCAGCACTGGCCGTTAGGTGGGTTGAGGAGGTTAGCAGTAAAGTCTGACGTCCGCCGACTTGAGGTCGGGCGGGGCCGATTCTCAATTATGGTCGCCGGAGGCTGGGGCGCCTTGGCGTTTCCCCGCCGATTCGCTTGATTCTAGGCGAATTGCCCCGGCTTGCGGTAGCTGCAGGGTGATCGTCGGGGCAATTTAGTTAGCCCGTAACAACTAGGGTGACTTTAACGCCGATTGAAAGCCATCAGCGGCGTGGGCCGTGCTTCAAAACGGTCGCGGAGGTAGCGGAATACTTCAGTCGACCAATGCCCTTAAAGCGGCATGTCAAATTTGACCGATTAAGACTGGCAGCGCGATTAGGTGAGCTTTAGGCAGGCGCGGGACGCACTTGAGCCTCGCCTACGCCAAAGCCTGACGGCTTTGGGCTTCGGCTACGGGCTAAACGAAGAAGAGCCTCGCGGCTGCTGATGAAACGAAGACGAGCTTTTTCTTAGACTTTGACTTTGCGGCGGGATTGATCAAGGGAACGAACGATGACGACTGCCAACCATTCTGATTCATCCATGCCATCGGCCTTGGAGTTAGCCAACCCGCAGTTTCGCTTTCCGGTGCGAGCCGTTCCATCAATCGACCCTACTTCGAATCCGAAAGCAGAGAACCGCAGCATCAAACGCTGCGAGGTCCCAGGCGAGGAGCCAACGCAGACAATCATCCACGCGCCGCACTCGGCAAATTCCACAAACAGTCACACGCCGCATCAAGCGGACCGCTATGTCGGTTGGTCCATCCAAGATGTCTCTTGGGTCAATAACCTCGAAGCCGATTCGCAACGCCCCGTTGCGTCGCCAGTGGCCGAGCAGTCTTCTCTCAGCGAGGCAGTTCTGCCTCCAACTCTGCCTGCAAAGCAGGCGAAGCAAGAAGCCACCACCGAGGAGGCTTTCACCGTCGAGGGTCATGTCTCGACGACAACACGGCCACTCGATTTGAACGTTATCTCCGAAGCACCGGTTGACCCGGCGACACACTGGTCGACCAGTTCACGGTCGCAGGTTACTGGATTTGCGATCCAGCGGACGAGAATCTCTCAGCCGCAGACGATCGTCAGCGGCGCGGGGCTCGCCTCCGGACATCGACGCTGGGCGGCGCGAAATCATTCCGCTGAACTTCAAGCCTGCACGGTTGGCTTGGAGATACCCGTGCAAGCTGCTGAGTCTACTGCAAGTGTCATTCGAGATTCGGAATCGCATTTGGTTCAGGGTCCAGCAGCGAAAAAAAATGGCAATCTTAGCGGCGGGCTGCCGCTGGTTGTGCACCCCGATTTTCGCTGGTCGCCGGTCGTCGAACAACTCGCTGCGGGCGGCGGGTTTGCCGAGCAGCTCTTAACAGCGGCTGAGCAGCTTCTTCAGGAGGGCCAAGGGCGGCTGCTGTTTGCTTCCACCCAGCGGCAACAAGGAGCGACAACTCTGGCCGCCACCACTGCCCGAATGCTGATTGACCGGGGGCGGCGAGTCCTGATGGTTGACGCCGACCTTGGGCATGCAGGTTGGACGTCGAGCCTTGAGCTGCACTCGGCCGGTTCCTGGGTGGAACAGGTCGAAGCCTTCGAGCCGTTGCAAGCGGCGATGGCCATCTCACGCCGCACCAGCAGCGGCTTTGTAGGTTTGCATCCTGTCGGCAGTCGTCGCGAGTTGCCACCCTTTTTGCTCGACTACCTCGGCCAACTGCTCGTCCCATTCAAGGGGCAATTTGACGCGACCATTATTGACGTAGGGCCGATCAGTCAACTGCTCGAAGAGCTGAGTCAACCGGCGCGACTTGGGACGGCCGTCATGGTCGTGCAGCAAGGTGGAACTGACGCCGCGATCGAACTCCGTCGTAACAAGACGACGCTCAACGCGTTCGGTATTTCGCGGCTGGCCATCGCCCGCAATTTCGCCGCCTAAAGATCGTAGCGAGATGATCCCCAATCGTCTCGGAGCGCAAAGTGATTGTCCGTTCGGCTTGCAATCACGCAACGCTCTAAGCGCAAACCCCTTGCGCCATTTCTCGATAATTCATCTTTGCCGCAGGCAGCGAAGTTGCTCGGCAGCGATTAGAATCCGAGCATGAAATGGTTCTTGGCTCTGATAATCTTGATCGCGCTGCTTTCCGGCGTTTGGATTCGCTGGCAACTCGCCACCAACGATCCGCTCTGGATTGATGAACTGCACACCAGTTGGGTGCTCAGCGGCCGCTGGAGCGAAATCGCGCCGCGAGCGATTGCTGGGAATCAGTCCCCGCTTTACTTCTGGTGCAGCTACCCGATCGTGCAGGCTTTTGGCCAATCGCCGCTGAGTTTGCGGTTGCTCTCGCTTGTGGCTGGATGCTTGCTTCCCTTCGCCGGGACATGGTTCGTCTACCGCCAAGCCGGTTCGCTGCTGGCCGCCGCCACAACTTCAGTTGGCTTGGCCTTCGAGTCCCATCTCGTTTTCTATGCCAGTGAGGCTCGGCCCTATGCACTGCTGCAACTGGGTGGTTTGATCTTGGCGAGTTGTCTCTTTGCGCGTTTTGAGCGAACGGATTCCGCGCCCCCTTGGGGCTCGCTGCTGCTCTGTTGTTTCTTAGTCCTGCTCCACCCCACTGCGATTCTGTTGACAACAGCGCTCGCTGTCCTGCTCTTTTTTGCCCGTCGGTATCCGCAGCCTTGGGACGGATTGGGGATCGCGATCGCTTCGCTGGTTGGAATCCTGCTCAATCCGGCCACGTCAACTTGGCTGGGGCGGCGAGGTCTCTGGACTGGACTGGTTGATTACCCGCTACTGCTCGGTACAAGTAGCGGGCTGCTGCTGGCGGCTTGGATTATTCCTTGGTTGCTTCGCGGTTGGATGCAGCGACGGCCGCGCTCGAGTAAATCGATCGCCGAGCCAGCTCTCGGCAGCGAGTTCGCAAAACTAAATTCGGCTCAGCCGACTTGGTTTTGGTTCGGCTGTTTTGTCTTGCCGCTGATGTTCGCAGCGATCGCTTCGGGATTGAAGCTCTCTGGCTTGGCAACGCCGCGCTATCTCGCAGCGATTTGGAGTATTCCCGCGATCGGACTCGGTTTGATGGTTTTCGATCTCCCTTGGAAACGTGGTGCGGCAATCGCAGCGCTCGGCCTGTTCCTGCTTTGTTTCGGGGGCATGCCTTGGAGAATGGCTCAGGGCTGGGAGTTGATTCGCAGCAATCCGCTGCTCGTTTCGCTGGTGAGAGAGCGAGCGCTCGTGGGACAAAGAAACGAGGGCTGGGCGGATGTTCATCAACAGCTAATCGCTCGCTCGACCGCTACTCGGCCGCCGATTTGGCTCTATCCCAATCTGATTGAGGATGACCTGCTTGAGAGCGGCAAATCCAATGACAATCGGCTGCGCGAGTATCTCTGCTTTCCCTTGCTGGGAATTTACAGCGTGGACGCCGAACAGTTGGATCCGCGGGCATTCCGCGCCGAGCAATTGCTTTTAGCGGCGGATGTCGAACTGCTGAGCCAGCGGGAAGTGCTGGTTGTCATTCGCTGTGCAGAGAGCGATCTGCAGTCGCTTGAGCAGGCTTGGCAGCGCGATTGGGAAGCGTGCGATTCCGCAGGCAAACAGTTAAAAGTCGATCGTATCTATAGCGCGGGCGATGTGCACTTACTGTCACTGCAAGGAGCGACCGAGCCGCGCGGGACTGAGCAGACGAACTAATTCCGGATCAGCTCGCTCTTCCAGCAAGTCAGCGACCAGCGATGCGTTACCGGGTGCTAGTTGCAGCCCACTGCGCAGATGACCGGTCGATGCGATCAAGTTTTCCCAGTCGAGGATCCAGCCGACATACGGAAGCCCATCGAAGCTGGCTGGACGGAGCCCCGCCCAACTGCGCAGCACTTTGGCTTGCGAGATCTCCGGCAAGAGGCTTGCGGCGAAATCAATCAGCCCACGGATTTCTTTCTCAGTGGTCGAATCATCAAAACCAACTTCCTCCATCGTGGAGCCGGCGAGTAGGTGCCCATCTTTTCTTGGCACCAAATAACGTGAGCCCTCATTGATGATCGAGCCGAGCGGTTGTTCGAGTTGGAACAGTACCATCTGCCCGCGAACTGGCTCGACGGGTAAACGGATCTCCAAACCGCTCAGCAACTGATAACTCCACGCTCCCGCCGCGATACAGACAAGGTCGCAATCGCCACTCCAGCCGCTGGCCGACTTAATCCGAGTGATTCGACTTCCGCTACTGACCAGTGTCAATTCGCCGAGATTCTCATGCAGCTCACCGCCTCGCTTATCGATCGCCGCGCGAAGTCCAGCGATGAAATGCGGGTTGCGGATTTGGCTTTCGCCGGGGACCCAAACTGCCTGAAGGGTTCGCCCTGTCGGGCTGACTCGTCCCGAGAAATGAGATGCGAGTTGGGCGGAATCCCAGACCGCGTGCGGGATCTGTTCGGCTTGCCAGCCATCGCGCTGCCCCAGCAGTAGCGCCGATTCGCCAGCGGTGCGGGCCAGATAGAGCCCGCCGCAATTCCAGTAGCCGACGTCGTGGCCGGTCTCCTCAAGAATTCGGGCTGCCCATTGCTGGTGCAATTCGCTGCTGCGTCCTGCCAGGCGGTCGAGCGGGTGCAGCGAGTGCAGCGGGTGAGCCGGAGCGAGAATTCCGGCGCCCGCCCAAGAAGCTTGTCGTCCGACCGGTCCGCGTTCGAGCAGTCGCACGCGGTAGCCCCGCTGCAGCAGTTCGTAAGCAAGGCTCAGCCCGATCGCTCCGCCGCCGATCACCGTTACATGAGGCTTCATGAGCTGGTTGCCTCAACGAGGTAAGGGCCGAGTTCACTCCGCAAGTACGCGGCAAGTTCACGAGCGCGAGGCGTGGCTGCCTGCTGTAACTCAGCTTCGATCTGTGGAAACGATTCAACCTCGTCGAGGTCGGTCAGAGGCTGAAGCTGTTGGCATGAGAGTCCCGCCGCTGCAATTCGCTGTAACGTTTGCTCCCGAGTTGCAGGAGTGCTCCAAGCAATGTTCTCAAACACGCG
>JBJTQD010000098.1:0-2107 GCA_046075445.1 Planctomycetota bacterium | reverse complement strand
ATGAACATCATTTTATGTCGAACCGAACGTCGCCCCCCAAAGAAGATCTCGCAAATACGAAAACGGATCATGGGGGGGCACGGGCGGTTCGACGCGGAACCCTAAATAAACGCCAAGAGGAGACCAAAGGTCGAAGCATCGGCGAGGTCGGGAGACCCGCGCCGAGCGCGACGTTTTACCCCGCCGCAAACCGGGGGCTGGCGCGAAGCCCGGCTGTCATGGAAAACAAAACCAGTATCCAAAAAACTGCTAAACTGCCACAACCACCTGAACTTTCGACTCCTACAACCTCGCCAGCCCATGAGCCGCTCTCTTCATCGAGGCCAAATCGTCGATCTCCACGGCTCGCGGATCTTCCCCGGTGAAATCGAAGTCTTCGATGGACGAATTGCGGCGGTCAAAGAAACATCCTCATCCGACACGCCAGGCTTCCTCTGCCCCGGGCTGGTCGATGCTCATGTGCACATCGAAAGCTCGATGCTCGCGCCAGCTGAATTCGCGCGGATTGCCGTGATTCATGGCACCATCGGCACCGTCTCCGACCCGCACGAGATTGCCAACGTGCTCGGCATCGAAGGCGTTCGCGTGATGCAGCGACTCGCCCGCAAGACGCCCTGTAAAATCCACTTCGGCATCCCATCCTGCGTTCCGGCCACCTCGTTCGAGACGGCTGGCGCGACGCTCGGCCCAGCCGAAGTCGAAGAGCTCTGCGGCGACCCGGAACTGCTCTACCTCTCCGAGGTGATGAACTTCCCCGGCGTCATTCAGCGAGACCCGGTTGTCCTCGCGAAACTCTCCGCCGCTCTCCGCCACGGTAAACGAATCGACGGCCACGCGCCGGGCCTCCGTGGCGATCCGCTTCGCGCTTACGTCGCCGCCGGAATCGAAACTGATCACGAATGCGTTCAGCTCGACGAAGCCCGCGAGAAATTGGCTCTTGGCATGAAGATCCTGATTCGCGAGGGGTCGGCTGCCCGCAACTTCGACGCGCTCTGGCCACTGCTGCTGGAGCACCCGGGCGACTGCATGTTCTGCAGCGACGACAAACACCCCGACGACTTGCTGCGCGGCCACATCAATGAGCTCTGCGCTCGAGCTGTCCGCAACGGCGTCCCCGCCTTGGACGTACTCCGCGTCGCCTCGCTCAACCCGATTCAGCACTACGGACTCCGCTGCGGCCAGCTGCGTGTCGGCGACCCAGCCGACTTCGTTCGCTTAGCCGACCTCAGTTCCTTCCGCGTCCTCGAAACCTGGATCGATGGACAGTGCGTTGCCGCCGGTGGCAATTCACATTTGCCCCGAAGCAACTGCGAAGCCGTCAACCACTTCAAATGCTTACTCAAGCACCCCAGCGACTTTGCGGTCGCAGCCAAGCCCGGTCCGCTCCGCGCGATCAGCACCGTCGATGGCCAGCTGGTCACCGGCGTCGAGCTGGTCGCGCCGCGGAATGAATCCGGCCGCGCGCTCGCCGACCCCGGGCGCGATCTGCTCAAGCTCACCGTCGTCAATCGTTATTGCAACGCAGCGCCTGCTGTCGCCTTTGTGCGCGGTGTGGGGCTGCGGGTTGGCGCGATCGCTTCGAGCGTCGCGCATGATTGCCACAATATCGTCGCGGTTGGGGCGTCGGACGAAGAGCTGGCTCGAGCCGTCAATCTGGTGATCGCAAACCGCGGCGGGATCTCGGTCGCCGGACCGAATGGGCTGGATGATGTCTTGCCGCTGCCGCTGGCGGGACTGATGAGCGACGGATACGCAGAAGAAGTCGCAGCGGGCTACGAACGGCTGACGGCGGCGGCTCAAGAGCTGGGTAGTCCGCTCCGCGCGCCGTACATGACGCTTTCATTCCTCGCTCTGCTGGTTATCCCGAAGATGAAGCTCAGCGACCTCGGCCTGTTTGATGGCGAGCGGTTCGAGTTTGTGTCCAGCTTTGTCGAGTGAGGAAAGGCGGAAGAGGGTCTCTCACGGTGGCACGGGGGGAAGGGGAGCAGGAAGGGATTTTGGTCGTTTGTTTTTGTTCTTCTGTTTAGCCCGTAGCCGGAGCCCAAAGCCGCCAAGCTTTGGCGCAGGCGAGGCGCAGCGCGGGTGAGTTTGCAATCAAAGTCAGCCG
>JBJTQD010000097.1:0-2267 GCA_046075445.1 Planctomycetota bacterium | reverse complement strand
TCGACCAGGAAACTCACCTGATGCACGAGGATGTGATCGACAACCTCGGCAAGAGTTTCGTCGGGTTGACTCTGGGCTGTGCTCGCTGCCATGATCACAAATACGACCCGATGACGGCATCAGACTACTACGCACTCTATGGGATTTTCTCCAGCACCAAGTTTGCCTTTCCCGGATGCGAGGCCAAAGGCCAGCCTCGCGACCTGGTGCCGCTGCTGACGACAACTCAAATCGATGAGCAACTCGCGCCGTGGCGAGCCGAAGCCGCAGTGCTCGAACAACAAAAGCTCGAACGACAAGCGGCGATCGAACGGCAAACAAAAGTCTTTCGCGAGGCTACAGCGGGGCACACCCGGCAGTTGGCGAATGGAAAAGTTGCTGAAGGCAGCGAAGCCGTTTTGCTTGGCTCCGATGGAAAGCCACTCGAAACGATTTCGATTCGCAAGGGTGAACTTCTGGTTTTGTCTGTTTCCCCCAACGGAAATCACGGCGCGGATTCGACGCTGGTCGAATGGACCATCACTCATTCGGAGGAGCCGCAACAAGTCTGGCGTGCCAAGGATCTCTCGAGCGACCTGCTGGCTGGAAACCCCAAAGCTACTTCGGACGGTGCGCAATGGGTCTTCATGCAACTCGGCGAAGAAGTCCCGGTACCATTGCTTGATCGACGCACGACAAACGGCGGCGCGGATGCAATCCCATCTTGGAGTATCGGCAGCGAACCATCCGTGTTTGCTAACCGCTCCGACCAAACAGTAGAACTCTGGACCAAATTCCCACCTCGATCACTCTTTCTTCATCCCGGCGAGCAGCGCCCCGTTGCGATCGGCTGGATCGCTCCCTTGGACGCAACGCTCTCACTCTCTGGAAAAATCGCGGATATTCATCCGGCGCCCGGACTCGATGGCGTTTCGTATGAGTTGACCCACTACACGCTGGGCGCCCCTGACTCGCACTCCGTTAGCACAAGCTCTGATCTTGTTTCCCCGGGTGACCAACTCCTCACCCTATTCGCCGCCCATCAGCTCCCCGTCGGCTCTCCATCTCCGCAGCCCACGCTACCTATTGCCTACGGTGTCGCTGAGGGGGCGAGTAACGACGCGCCGCTGCAACTCCGTGGCGAGCCAGAGCAACTTGGACCACCAGTCGCGCGCCGCTGGCTGGAAGTTCTCGGCGGCACGCTTCTGCCGGCTAACTCCGGCAGTGGCCGCAAAGAACTGGCGGAGTGGATTATCACCAGTCCGCTGTTTGCTCGCGTACTCGCCAACCGTGTTTGGCAGTGGCATTTCGGAGCCGGACTGGTGCGAACACCCAACGATTTCGGATCTCGGGGTGAACTGCCAACTCATCCCGAGTTACTCGCAGCGCTCGCTGCGGAACTGGTCGCGAACGGCTACCAGCTCAAACCGCTGCATCGACTGATCATGCATTCCGAAGCCTATCAGCGGAGCAGTCTTGCGGAAGAAGCACTGATCGAGGCCGACCCGGAAAATCTTTACCTTGCTCGCTTCTCGCGGCGGCGATTGACGGCAGAAGAAATTCGCGACAGCCTGCTGCAAGCCAGCGGCAAGCTGGACCTCTCACCAGCCGAGGCTCATCCCTTTCCGCCTGAGTCGAGTTGGGGCTTCACCCAACACGAACCGTTCAACGCCGTTTACGACAGTAATAAACGCAGTCCGTTTCTCATGGTCCAGCGGCAGCGGCGGCATCCTTTCCTAGCCCTATTCGATGGGGCTGACCCAAATGCGACTACACCGCAGCGACAGCAAACCAATGTCTCAACTCAAGCACTCTACTTCCTCAACGATTCATTTTTTCACGAACAAGCCCAAGCGGTTGCGGCTGATCTTCTAAAGTGTGAAGCCGTGGAGCGGCCGAAAGAGTTGTACGGCCGGCTACTACAGCGACCTGCAACCAACTCCGAGCGTGACAAAATTAACCGGCTTGTTGATAGCTACCCCGGAAGTGAGCAGGAGAAGTGGGCCGCAGCGGCTCGCGTGGTGCTGGCTAGTAACGAATTTCTGTTTGTGGACTGATGCCCATGAGACAACTTGAGCCTTCACGCCGCGAACTGCTTCGCTCTGCCGCCGCTTCATCGCTGCTTTTTCCAGGTATTCTCCATCACCGACCCTGGAAAAAACAGAATCTTTTGTATGGAAACAGCTCTCTGATTTCTTTTAAACCGGAACAAAATGCAACTTCTTGGAACGGATAAGAAACGGCAAGATCATTTTACCGATCGAGGCGACTTTTCCGTTACAAAAAAC
>JBJTQD010000096.1:0-3485 GCA_046075445.1 Planctomycetota bacterium | reverse complement strand
GTTCCACCGGCGGCTAGCGCCTTGCCGCTCAGGTTGGGCGCAGGGTTCCACCGGCGGCTAGCGCCTTGCCGCTCAGGTTGGGCGCAGGGTTCCACCGGCGGCTAGCGCCTTGCCGCTCAGGTTGGGCTTTTGACAGGGTTCAGGTGCGACGGGCGGGCGAGAGAAAGGGGGCGCGACTCGCAGCTAGCCGCCTACTTCCCTTTCATTAGCACTCGCCAGATCGGGTACTCCTCCCCCTCCTTGAGAAAATCGTCCAGCATATTCCATGTCACGATTCCATCGCATGTCCGCGCTTCGCAGATATGGCTGGCCAACCGTCCCAGTGGTTGCCCGGTCCGCACAATAAACCAGCCGGCAGGCAACTCTCTTTTTTTCCGTGCGACATTCGTCTCCAGCCGCACCATGTTGTGCCCCTGAAAAGCTCGGGCGGCGCGATTGATCGAAACGATCGTCTCAGCTTCAACTTCAACCTCGACCGGCTGGTCCACCTTCTCTACGGCGATGCCATGTTGACGCAGTTTCTCAGCCAAAGCCTCATGTTTGGAATCGAACGCATAGGCATACGGCAAACTTACAGTCGTCACTGGCTCATAGCGCCCCCAGAATTCGACTTCGATCTCGGATGGGTCCTGATCGCGAAAACCTAGAATCTTTTCCTTCTTCTGGAATGGCTCCATTCGCGCATCGAGCACCACCGCAAGCGACTCCGGCCGAGCCTTTGCCGATGCGATAAAGTCTTCCCGAGTCCGCTCGACCAGCCGCCGTAGCTCCGGATTTCGCTCGACGCAGTATTCCAAATTGGCCAGCACAAACTCGCGGCTGGCGCGAATTCGATCCTCGTAGCTCGCATAGGAGTAGGACTCGGACAGGACGCCCAGAATCCCCCGCATGCCAGCGTATTCCGTACTGTAACGCGGTTCGAAGCCGTACGTTTCCCAGCGGGTTTGGTCCCGGTCAAAGTTTCCGTAGTAGAACGTATCGATTCCCTTTTTTGACATTCGCGCCGTCAACTCCGGCATCATCTGTTCACGCAGCACTCGCCGCAGGTTTTCTTCTACGGAAGGATTGTGCGGAATGTCGTAGGTCAAGAGATAACGATGCTTCGAGCCATTGGTCGTGTGACAGTCAATAAACAGATGCGGATCGAATTTATCCATCAAGCCAACCAGGCTGCGGGCTTCGGGAGACTCAAGCTTAATGAAATCCCGATTCAAGTCGAACTGCTGTGAGTTTGCTCGCACGCCCATTCCCTCGGCGGGGCCAACTTGCCCGGGCCGGTTGGTCTTCGCCATTTTGTCATTGCCGTCAGCGTTGTAGTTGGGCGCGATGACGAGAACCAGCTCCTCCATCCACTTCTTGTTTGGATTGAGAGCAAAGTCGCGAATGATCTCCAGTAGTGCTTCCTTGCCATCGCACTCGCCGCTGTGGATGTTACCGATAACCAGTGCGCGGAATCGTTCGTCTTTTTTTCCCAACTCAAAGTCACCCTGAGCAAGGATGACCGCCGTCATTGGCTTCCCTTCGACCGTGCGACCGTATTCGAATCTGGTAATGTTCGGCGATAGCTCGTCGCAGCGGGCCAAAAAGGCTTCCAACTGTTCGCTGGTGCAGGTTGCTTGATAGCCGCTCTTCTCGGCTTCCGTGCGGAGGTCGTCCGGGATTTCAGGTTTGGTTTGGCCCTGAGTTGCTGAGGACGCGGCGATCAGCGAAACGAACAGCACCAGTTGCAGGGCTCGCGGGCAGCGGTGACGACCAAGCAGCGAGATAATACGAGCGGTTATCAATTGCCAGTAAGACGTCGCTGCCGAGAGAAACGGCCGTCGAGCACCAGATGACTGATTTGGAAGTTGCATGGAACCATTGTCTCCGAGTTGGATCGAGGGCGCTTTTGAACCCGCGGCTTGGTCGTTTAGGGTTGACGGTCAAACTTGCCGACTTTTTCCAGTCGCCCCATTGTCCAAACCGGACGTCGGTTTGAAAATAAGGCTTTGCCTTTGGTCCTCCCAAGTCGCGGAGCCTCGATGTCAGGTCGGTCTGTCTTGCTGATTGGAATGTTTCTCGCTGGAACGAGCGTTATCCTCGGGGCCTTCGGAGCCCATTGGCTGCGCGACCAACTCCCCATTTGGTTCCCCGAGGACGCAGCCAAACGACTGGAGAATTGGCAGACCGGGGTCACTTATCAAATGTTTCACGCACTCTTGATGATGTTACTCGGGGCGATGGGCACCGTTTGCTGGCGATGGCGCGGTCTCTCCGCTGCCTGCATGCTGCTCGGGGTCGTTTTGTTTTCAGGCGGACTTTACGGCTGGGTGCTGAGCAACCAGAAGTGGATGGTGATGATCGTTCCGCTGGGCGGTTTGAGCTTTATCGCCGGTTGGTTTTTCGCGATGATTTCCGTCGTTCGCGGTCCAGAGTCGTGTGATTCCGCAACGACTTGCAGCAGTCAGGGAGGAACCTGCCATGAACATTGATTGCGGTTACTGCACCAACGTCCATCCCGGAATTTCACTGGCTGACATTCGCCAGCAACTCCTCGAGCATTCTGCAAATGTCCGCCGACTGCGCGGCGGCGATCGCTCGCTCTTGCTGGGGCTCTGGTTCAGCTCTACGGCGGCCCGCGAATTACAGAATCAGGAAGAGCTCGCTCGGATGCGCGACTTTCTCGCCGAGCATCATTTTGCTGTCCAGACACTCAACGGCTTTCCGGCCGGGGACTTTCATCAAGCCGTCGTCAAACACGATGTCTACCAGCCGACTTGGGCTGACCCAGCCCGACGCGATTACACTTGCCAGCTGATCGACATCCTGATCGAGCTGCTCGGCAGCCGAACGCATGGCTCGATCTCCACGCTTCCGCTCGGTTGGCCAACCAATGAGAACCAAGGCCACGCCTTTAACGACGCCTGCAGCGACAACCTGCTGGAGTGCGCTCGATATGCCGAGCGACGTTTCCGGGAGACTGGAAATCGAATTCGGATCTGCATCGAGCCCGAACCCGGTTGCTGCCTCTCAACCAGCGCCGATGTCGTCGAGTACTTTACCGACTACCTCTTCTCGATCGAGCCCGATCTCACCGCCGCTCACCTTGGCGTCTGTCACGATATCTGCCACGCCGTTGTGATGAAAGAAAGTCAGCAGGAAGCGCTCAGCGCATACCGAGCCAACGAGATCCCGATCGGCAAAGTCCAAGTCTCTTCAGCCTTAGTCGCCAACTTTCCAACCAGCGACCAAGAAGCCGGCTCAGTGTTAGCTGAAAGGCTGGCCGAATTCGCCGAGCCCCGGTACCTCCATCAAACGATGGCCGGGGGGCGCCTGTATGAAGACCTGCCGCAAGCGCTGCAAAGTGCCGAAAGAGCAGGGCAGTGGCGAGTTCATTTTCACTTGCCGATCTTTGTCAACGAGATCACGCCGGGGCTCGTCTCGAGTCAGCAAGAGATTGCGACCTGCTGGAACTATCTCCGCAATTACCGCGGCGTCGGTGGCGG
>JBJTQD010000095.1:0-2693 GCA_046075445.1 Planctomycetota bacterium | reverse complement strand
GATCCGCCCGTGCCGCAAGGCGGCGACGTGCGGCTCGACCTCAACCTATTTGTTTTTATTCGTTTACGTAGGGTTTCACCCTACGCTAAGGTAAAGCGCCCTGTCGGGGCGAAGAGCCGTGTACCGATGGGGAATCAACCGTTTGGGGGAATGGATGCCGCACCATGGGCGAGGTCGGGAGACCATCGCCCAGCGCAGTTTTAGGTCGCCCCCTTGGGGCACAAGCGGTTCGACGCGGAACCCGAATGAGATGCAAAGAGGAGACCGGAGGTCGAAGAATCGGCGAGGTCGGGAGACCTGCGCCGAGCGCAGGGTGGCTGGCGCGAAAACCGGCTGCCGAGGAAACCGCGTGGCTGAGGAAAATCAAGAGTTCGGACTCTAAATCGGCAACGACTCTCCGGCGCCGAATTTTTGTGCGGCTCGGGCGTAGTGCTGTCCTGCTTCGGGAATCAGCTTTTGCAGACTCTCAGCTCGGCGTTCATCAGAGGGATGCGTGGATAGGAACTCGGGGGTTGAGTCCGCCGTCTTGGCCGCGCCGAACCGCGTCCAGAAATTGGGAGCGACTCCGGGGTCGTAACCGGCCTGGGCCATCAACATCACGCCGATGTGGTCGGCTTCGGACTCTTGCTTGCGGCTGTAGGGGAGCAGGAATCCGACGTTGCTGGCGACACCATAAGCCCGAAGAATCACATCGTGTTTATCCGGAGCCTTCCACTTCGTGACCATATCCGTCACTTGGCGAACGCCTTCCACGGCAAAGTTTTGGCTCATCCGCTCGCCACCATGTCGAGCGAGCGCGTGGGCCACTTCGTGCGACATGACGACGGCCAGCCCGCCTTCGTCTTGGCACACCGGGAGGATCCCCTCGTAAACGGCAACTTTGCCGCCTGGGAGGCAAAACGCGTTTTGCTCGGGACTGGCGATCAATTCGAACTCCCATTGGTAGTCGCTGCGCTGAGCCACATCGGCGATTCGCTGCCCGACTCGTTTGATAATTGCAGCGGCCGCGGTGTTGCTGGAGCGAGGAGATTCGCTCAGCGTTTTCTGAAACGCTTCAGCTCCAAGCGAGAGTTCCTTGCCCTCGGGGACGACGACCAGTTGTTTGCGGCCAGTGATGGGCGCCGAGCGACAACCGCACAGCGGCAGCCCGACAAGCAATGGGAGCGTCCCCGCCAAAAAGTGACGTCGGTTAAATCGTTTGTTGAAATTCTGACTCATCGATCTCACAGCCTCTTCTCTGCTGCTCAACTGCTCCAACCTCTAATTTCCCGCGCAGCGCTGCGAGTGTAGCGAAGGCGGCGGGGTGGGGCAGCACCAACTTTGGCGGCTGAAATCGAGCATTTCCGCGGCAGATTCTTGAGGCCTAAGCCTCGTGGACGGCTGGGAACCGGCCGATTCCCCACCCCCGTTTGGCCTGCTTTGTGCGTTTTGCCCAAATCCGATACATTCAGAGGTTCGAAACGGGCGGACCCGGCGGTTAGACGGTGGGCGATTCCAGCAAATTGCGGGGAGCGTCAGCCATAACTGGTCCCAAAAGTGGCAGGCATTGCCCCTTTGGACCGGGCTTTTCTCGCCCACATTCCAAATTCGTCGAGGCTTTTGGCCAACTCATGACCGACCTGGAAAGTGAACTGCAGCGCTCACCGGAGAAGAACAAGACAGCCACGAATGGGCTGCACTTGTTCCAGAAGATAGGCAAATACGCCCTAATTCTTTTGGTGGTGCTGTTCGCAATGAACTTGCTGACCAAGAAATTGGCTCAGCAAATCAACGGGACTGTAGCAGCCGGTGGCACTCCAACCGCGCTGGCTTTTCAAACTGATCTGACCGAAGTCACCGGTCCGCTCGATGACAAACCGCTGAAATTCACCAGCGGAACCCTCAAGGGCCAGACTAAGCAGATCGCCAGCCACAACATCACTGATGGGCTGATCACGCTGAGGGAACCGCTGAAAGCCGCTCCAGCGGTGGGCGACAAGTTTGTAATCATCAAGAAGATCACCTGGGACCAAGTGGTTGAGGGGCTGCGGACGATTCCACCGCGGAATATTGTTCTTGCCCTGCTGGTCACCATCCTGAATTTCCTTGTGCTCACTGGTTACGACCTGCTTGCGGTGCGCTATCTTCGAAAGCAGTTGCCAGTTCGCAAGGTGATGATGGGCGCGGTGATTGGCTACGCTCTGAGCAATATTTTCGGCTGGTTGATTGGGGGAACCGCTCTCCGTTATCGGCTCTATTCGCGGTGGGGTTTCTCGCTCATCGATGTCGTCGCCTTCATTTCCTTTCTCTCGGTGACTTTCTGGTCGGGAATGTTTCTGCTGGCGGGGATCGCCTTTGTGATGTTGCCAGTTGAACTGCCGCAGCAATACGCCGAAGCGTTTTACTTTCCACCAAAGTTTTTCGGTTGGTTTTTTCTGTCGGGAGTGGCGCTTTATCTGACGCTAACGGCCGTCTACCGCAAGCCGATCAAACTGGGTGGCAACCTGTACCAACTGCCGCCGCTGGGTCTCTCTTGCTTGCAACTGACGATCTCGGCTCTCGACTTTGCCCTCGCCTCGTACGTGCTCTATCTGCTTCTCCCCGCGGAAGTTGCTTCCTACCCCAATGTGCTGGTTGCTTACATGGCAGGCATGGTCGTCACCGTGACGCTGCACGTGCCAGGTGGTGCCGGAGTGCTCGACGCGATTCTGCTG
>JBJTQD010000094.1:0-1192 GCA_046075445.1 Planctomycetota bacterium | reverse complement strand
ATGCGAGGTTCTGCCTGACCCGCATTTTCTCTGTTCGCCGGAGCAGTTTGCCCAGCATCTGGCGGGGCGAAAGCGAAAGTTGTTCTTCACGGACTTTTACGTGGAGCAGCGGAAGCGGCATGGGATTCTGCTGGAGCGCGACGGCAAGCCAACCGGCGGCAAATGGAGCTTCGATCCGGAGAACCGCAAGAAGCTACCCAAGGGAACGAAGGTGCCGAAGGTTTGGCAACCGAAGGCGGGGCGCGATGTGCTGGAAGCGAGAGACTATGTCGCGCGAGAATTCCCGCAGGCACTGGGAGCGAATGCCGAATTTGTTTACCCGGTCACGCACGCGGAGGCGCGGAAGGGGCTGGAGGATTTTCTTGACCATCGCTTTGCGCAGTTCGGCGATTACGAAGACGCAATCGAGAGCAGTCAGCCGTTTCTGTTTCATTCGGTGCTGACGCCGGCGCTGAACATTGGCTTGATATCGCCGAGTGAAGTGGTCGCTGCGGCGTTAGAGCGGGCGGATGACGTGCCGCTGAATTCGCTCGAGGGATTTATCCGCCAAGTGATCGGCTGGCGGGAGTACATTCGCGGCGTGTATCACGTCTATGGGCGAAAGCAACGCTGTGGGAATGCTTGGGGGCATCGGCGAAAGCTGCCCGCTTCGTTTTACGATGGCACGACTGGAATCGAGCCTGTTGATGAAGTGATTCGCAGCGTGCTGAAGTACGGATACTGCCATCACATCGAGCGGTTGATGATCCTGGGCAACTTCATGATGCTTTGTGAGATCGAGCCGGACGAAGTTTATCGCTGGTTCATGGAACTGTTTGTCGATGCTTACGATTGGGTAATGGTGCCGAATGTTTACGGGATGAGCCAGCATGCGGATGGCGGGCTGATGACGACCAAGCCGTACATCAGCGGGTCAGCTTATGTGTTGAAGATGAGCAATTTTAAACGTGGCCCGTGGTGCGAAATTTGGGATGGACTGTACTGGCGATTTATCGCGAAGCACCGGGAGTTTTTTGCCAAGAATCCGCGGATGAGCGTGATGGCCAAGCAGTGTGATCGGATGGGCGAGAAGCTGGATCGGCACGTGGAGGTTGCGGGGAGGTATCTGTCTGGGTTGGAGGAGGGGAGAGGGTAAACACAGAGGTCGCAGAGAGCGCGGGGGAAGAAGGGAGAAGAGAAAGCTGAGGAGGGG
>JBJTQD010000093.1:0-2682 GCA_046075445.1 Planctomycetota bacterium | reverse complement strand
GTCGAAAAACTTCTCGCGTTCTCCAAGCAACCAGAGAACAGTTCACTCGGTCATGCTCTACAGGCCTACCACTACCACTACCTCGGACACCCAGATGCAGCAGCAGATCAATTGCGGGCTGCGCTGGGGAATTCCGATCCAGCTCGCTTGGCCCTCGAGTTGAAAAAGCTACTTGGCTCGGGTCAAACGGTAAGCAGGGAAGCTCTCCCTTCGCCACTCTCAGTCAACGAGTAGACGTTCGCAACGGCTCGCAGGCGCAATAAATTCGTCCCACATCGCGGGCGCGCGCTACTGTCTTTTCCATTTTCCCCCGCTTATGCTTGAGCAGCGGGGCGTAGCGTTCCGTCGACTCCGAACTTGGTCTCGAACGACCAAGTTGATGACCAAATTGGTATTCCATCTTGTGCGAGCCGTTGACGAGCAAACTACGCCGAAGTTTTTCGCGTCAAAAAGAAAAAGTCTTAGCATGAAATCGATCAGCCTCTTTCAAGTTCTGATCGCCATCCTCATCGCTTTCTGCGGTCACGCGCGTTTGAGTTCTTTTGCTGCCGCTCAGGATTCCGCGGCTTCGAGCGAGACCGTTGATTTTGCTCGCGACGTGGCTCCGATCTTTGCCAACCGCTGCCTCCGCTGTCACGGCAAAGAGGCTTCCGAGGGAGGCTATCGGCTGGACTATGCCGCAGGGGCTCTGGGCGAAGCCGAATCTGGCGACCAGCCGATCACACCGGGCAAATCAGACGAGAGCCGATTGCTGGAGGTGATTAGCGGCGATGAACCGGAAATGCCGGAGGGGGGGCCACCGCTGAAAGCCGAAGAGGTGGAGTTGATTCGGCGTTGGGTAGACTCCGGTGCGACTTGGCCGGCCGATTTTGAGATTACGATTCAGCCCAAACTGTGGTCGACCGAGCTGCTGACTCATAGCCTGCTCGATCAAGGGCTGAGCAACTCGGCGACGCTTGACCGTTTCATCGACCAGAAACTAGCCGTGGAGAAGTTAAAGCGATCTCCGCGAGCAAATCCCCAAACTCTTGTCCGGCGACTCTATCTCGACCTGACCGGGCTGCCGCCAACGCCGAGCCAAGTCGCGGAGTTTACCAAGGACCCTTCAGACGAAAATTATCAACAGCTCGTCGAGCGATTGCTGGCCAGCCCGCATTACGGAGAACGCTGGGCGCGGCATTGGCTCGATGTGGTCCGCTTCGCCGAGTCCAATGGGTTCGAGACCAACGTGGAACGCCCGTCGGCTTTTCATTATCGCGATTGGGTCATCGAAGCTCTCAACAAGGACCTGCCGTACAACCGCTTTCTCGCTTTGCAAATAGCGGGCGACCAACTGGGTGAAGACCGCGCGACGGGTTTTCTTGTCGGAGGAGCTTGGGACCAAGTCAAAAGCCCCGACCCGATCTTGACGCAGACGCAGCGGCAAGACGAACTCGCCGACATGGTCAACACCACGGGGACGGCTTTCTTCGGACTGACGCTTGGCTGCGCTCGGTGTCACAATCACAAGTTCGATCCAATCAGCCAGAAAGATTATTTCGCGCTCGCCGCCATGTTCGCTG
This sequence comes from Planctomycetota bacterium, assembly GCA_046075445.1. Classification (GTDB taxonomy): domain Bacteria; phylum Planctomycetota; class Planctomycetia; order Pirellulales; family Pirellulaceae; genus BJ22. The sequence goes on along the minus strand of JBJTQD010000093.1, from coordinate 1,120 downwards.
GAGTGCAGCATGGCGAGCGGATGCTGAAGCGAGAAGAACAACACACCCTTGAAGCTGAACTGAAACAGCTCAACGACGACCGATCACGGCTTCGCGTTCGGATGTTGCAATACGAGCCACTGGTTGCACTGGGTGATTTTGTCCCGAGGCGGCGGACGGCGATCAATTCCCGGGAGAACGTCGACCACTTCGCTCCTGTGGGAGCACGCTTTATTCGCTTTCAGATTTTGGAAACCAACCAGTCTGAGCCTTGCCTCGATGAACTGGAAATCTGGGCTACTGCCGCACCCGCTGGAGCAATTCCCACACGGACCAGCGACACGGGAGTCGCACAACCGATTGCCCCTCCCAGCGGCGAATTACGCAACGTAGGGCTGGCTCAGTTGGGTGCCAAGCCAACCTCATCGGGTGACTACCCCGACCGCAGCAAGCACCGCCTCGAGCAGGTGAACGACGGCTTGGTCGGAAATGACTTTAGCTGGATCTCCAGTGAAGCGGGCAAGGGCTGGATTCAAATTGAGTTGCCCGCTGAAGAGTCGATCACGGCGATTGCCTGGGGACGCGACCGCAATCAAGTCTATCGCGATCGCACGGCGACGAAGTATCGAATCGAAGTGGCACGCGAACCGGGGCAATGGCAATTGGTCGCGACTGGTGATGACCGCTTGGCACCGGGCGAGACTCTCCCAGAGGCAGAACAAGTCGCGTTGCCGGCTGAATTCTCGGAACTGCAAGCCGATGTTGCGAGGCTCGACCAGCGGATCGCCGACATCAATCGACAAATCAGCCTTTCACTTTCGGCTTATGTCGGCAACTTCGTCAGCCAGCCCGATCCGACTAAGCGACTGGAGCGAGGCGAGGTGACTTCGCCGCAAGAAGAAGTCACCCCGAATCTCCCGAGCCTGCTGGTCGACTTGCAGTTACCCGCTCAAGCTACTGATGCCGAGCGACGATTGGCGATGGCCCGCTGGCTGGAGTCTTCACAGCATCCGCTGGTCGCGCGTGTAATAGCCAATCGAGTCTGGCAATTTCATTTTGGTCAAGGATTGGCCGCTACTCCGAGCGACCTGGGAACGAAGGGAATCGAGCCGAGTCACCCGGAACTACTCGACTGGCTTGC
>JBJTQD010000092.1:0-2654 GCA_046075445.1 Planctomycetota bacterium | reverse complement strand
CTCGCCTACGCCGTCCCCTCGGCTCTTCAGTCTTGGGTCAAGCAATCCGTCTGCGCCATCCTCGCGATCTACTGCCTGCTCTCCTGCTTTGAGCGCCGAGACTCGAATCCGCTCTCACCCGAGACGCTCATGGTGACCCTGGCCACTACTTTTCTGCTCAGCCCCCACGCCTACTCCTACGACCTCTGCCTCTTCCTATTCCCAATCTTCTGGATCTACAGCCAGCAGCCGCGAGTCGGCTTCACCTATTACGCTCTGCTGATCTTCGCAATCGCCGCGTCCGGCAGCATCCTGACAAGCTTTGGCCTGCCCATCCTCCCGATCCTCCTGATGGCGATCGTCTTTGAGTCGCGACTGCGGTATCGCTTGGAAACCGTGCCCTCAAATCCTCGAGGACAAAATCCTGGGGCCGTTTACGGGTGAGGTAGTGAACCACTAACTAGCACTAATGACGGAGTGAATGAGAAGAGGAAGACGGAGAGGAACCACTGACTGGCGCTAATTTGGTGGATGGATCTGACGCGGAAAAGAAGTTGATGAGGTTTGGGGAATAGGACAGGGACTAGCGGTAGGAGCGTTGGGCCCGGTTTTTATTTGTGGGAAGGCCGAAGAGAGATAGCTCTAGCGCCGCTCGCGTTGCTTGTCTTGGAAGAACCCCCAGACTCGCTCGGCGCCGTCAAAAGCCGTGATTGGGGTTTGCCCACCCCGGCGGGTGCGGGTTCCCGGCCAGCCATGCCCGCCGGCTGAGTCGACGATGAATTCAGTCGCCGCTCCGGAAGAGGATGCTGCATAGCTGGTCGTCGTCAGCGTGCCTTTCGTCGTGACTTTGGGCTCAGCCGCTGACTTGTTGGCTTCAACCCAGAACTGCACGACCTCCTTCAGCGGCTTGTAAGGCGCGTCCTGCGCTCGGCTGACCAGCGGATTGCGGCTCATGCCACCCTCCAGCGGCACCTCTTCGTCTTTTGCTCCGTTAATGATCAGAATCGGCAGCGGAACCGAGGGCTTCGTCTCAAAGCTGAACATCGACGCCACCACCGGTGCTACCGCCGCCAATCGCTCCGGCCGCGCCACCGCATAGACATACGTCATCATCCCGCCATTGGAGCCACCCGTCATATAGATCCGCGACGGGTCTGCCCCGTGCTCTTTGATCAGCTTGTCAATCAGCGTATCGAGATACGCAATATCGTCTGCGTCCCGCACCTGACGCCGCAGCAGGTAGCCGGTGTTCCAAGCGTGCCGTCCCTCACCAAATTCGGTTCCCTCCGGATAGACAACCATCAACCCATTCGCTTTGGCAACCGAATCGAAGCGCGAGTTGGCTCGCATAATCTCCGCACTCCCCTGCCCCCCATGTAAGGCAAGCACCGCGGGACGCTTGCTCCCATCCAGCGGTGCATTCACCACGACTGCCCGCCGGTCCAGCTTGCCGACTTTGAAGGTGAGTTCAAATTCCGACTTGGTGCCAGCCTGAGCCTTAGGCTCGGCTTTCTCCTTCTCTTCCGCCTTCCCGAACGCTTTGCGATAAAAAACCCAATTCTCATCCCCCAGAGCCTCGAGCGTCTTCATTGGATTGTGGTCGACGCCCTTGAGCACCTGCCACGTGTGGGGAATCTTCAGCTGCTCAAGATGCTGATGAAATTCGAGATTGTTCTGAAACGTCTCGTCCTCGTCACCGCAAACCTGCCGCACGAGCGACCCCTTGGCGATCGTCTCGGCATTTTCCTCAGCCAACCGCCGCGGGCTGACGCTGACGAAGTATTTCTGATCGCCCCCGTAGACCTGATTGAGCACCTCAGCCGCCCGCTGCCTGCCGGCTCGCGGCGTCTGCTTCAGCTCCGCCTGCAGCGGCCCGCCACCCATAATTGAAATCGATCGAAACAGCTCCGGGTACTTGAACCCGAGCCGCGCCGAACCATACCCGCCCATGCTGTAGCCATCGAGCATCCGCCCCTCGCGAGTCGCCACCGTGCGATAGCTCTTGTCGATCAGCGGCACCAGTTCCTTGACGATGACCGTCTCGACCGGAGCCGTTCCGTCTTTCCAGTCGACGTACATCCCCTCGGGCATGCCGTTGACGAACACGACCAGACAGGGTGGCGTCTTCCCCGCTTCGATTGCCGCATCAAAATGAGCCGCCACCTTCGGAATCCCGGGCAACCCACCGCCCGAACCATGCAGCCAGTAGACCACCGGAAACCGCTGCTGAGGCTCGCGCTGATAAGTCGCGGGAAGGTAGATGTGGTAGCTGACCTTGGCCTTCGCGGCCTCGCTCTCAAACGTCTTGAAGGAAACTCTCGGCGCATTCACTGCGGGAGTCATCCATTTGGTTTCCTCGGTTTGCGTTTGTGCCGAAGACACAGAAGGATAAACTGGCAAAAGTGCAAGAACAGTCAGCCAAATTGCCGTGAAAATTCTCCGATGTGCGATTTGCATACACCACCCTTTGCAACAGTCAGCGTTAAAAAGTTCCCAAATAGCAGCCATTTCTCAGACAGGGCTTTCGCCGATTGTAGCCTCCCGTTGGCAACTACTTTCCCCTGTTCTTCAACTCGGCAGCGATCGACTTTAAATCATTCACAACTTGTTGAATTTCATCCTCGCTGACATCGGCAGACTCGAGGATCGCACGCGCATCTTCAATTACTGCCGAG
>JBJTQD010000091.1:0-3136 GCA_046075445.1 Planctomycetota bacterium | reverse complement strand
GGTCAATTCGCGAATTGACCCCCATCCCCTTAAATTTTTTCATTGCCGCTACAGCGCCACACCGCCCAAATAATCAGGTAGAGAGAAAGGGCGCGATGTCAATCAATGAATTGACCCCCGTCCCCTTTTGATTTTCAGGAGCGGCTGCCAAGCTGGGCCGCTAGTTGGGCGGTTAGCTGTTCTTCGGAGAGTCGGTTTCGTTTGATTTGGCTGAAAGCGGTGTTCAGCTCTCGCTTCGTTGGCTCGCGTTGGCCGTAAGCCAGATAGATATTCTCGACCACATAGCGCCGGTACTCATTCGATGCGAGCAGCTTATCGATTGCCTTTCCGGCCGAGAGTTTCCCGAGGTTCTTTCGCTCTTTACCGTTAGCCGCCCGGTCGAGCGTCTCGACGTGCAGTGACTGCACGAGGTCGGTCGAATCGGTATGCTTGCCGAGATATTCTGGAGATTTCAGGATTTGCGTTCGGACGCTTTCCAGCGAGACACCGGCGAGCATTTGATTTACCAAGCCAGTCGATTCTGCCGTGGTCGGCATTCGCTGCAGGTGCTTGAGGAAATAGCCGGTGACCTGTTTGGTTCGATTCTCTGCCGATTGCACAAGTCCCAGAGCGAGCGTCTCGAGGCTCACGCCGCTGGCGATCTTGCCGGTCGCCGCATTCAGCTCTTGGCTGCTCGGCCGGCGACCGAGAATCAGTTGGTAGATTGTGCTGACCTGCCGCACAGAGGTCGAGGGAAGCTGTGGACCGATGGCTGCCAAAGCTCCAGTTGAACTTGGGGGCGGTAGGAACGTATTCGTCGTTTGGAAGGCGCCGATGTCGATCTTTCCGTTTACAAAACGGGCTGAGCCTCGCTGGTCCACCGTTAAGCCGGCCGCCCGGCTTGGGTCGCCCGCAAAAACAACAGGACTGTTCGAAGTCGATTTGTTCCACTCGGTAAATTCAAACCCGGAGATCGACCAATCTCGGCTGCCTTGGTAGTTAAGGTTTGAGAGGCGTTGGTCGGCGTTGGCCGCACCTGTTCCTCCAGTGAATCCCAAGACAGCGTTGAAATTATTTCCCAACGCAGAGTAGAGGTTGAAGTTTGTGTAGGTGCGGGAGAAAGTCGCGCCCGTCTTTAAATCTCGCAATGTTTCGTAGAAAGTTCCCGCCTGATTGGCGACCGAAGTTGAGTATCTCAGGGTTACTTGAATTTGGTTTCCAGACGCGAAATTGACATTGCCCGTCGATTGATAGGTTCCGATTTTTCCCCCAGTGAATAAACCACTGCCAACCGTGCCGGGGGCGTAAACATTGATCGCATAGGCCATGCTGTTGGCAATCCCCTGATAACCTAAGCCTCCGCCGTTGCTTCCCAAGGCTGAAAATCCGCGGGGGTCGTTTTGCAGCACGAAGGCGACTCCGTCGGCGCCGCCTCCCCCGACATCCTGATAAACAAAAATGACAGTGAATCCCTCGGTCGCATAGTTCTCTGCAGGATCAACTTGGTACCAGACCGCGTTGTTGAGCCAGTTCTGTTTGTTTGTGAGGTAAAGGGTCCCTCCGGAAATTGGCGCCAGCGAGTTAGTTGGCTGCATCGTATTGGTCGGACCACCGTTGTTAGTCAACGGCAGGAGCAGCGGGTCAGCAGAACTGGTGATTCCACCTGTAAACCCGACGTTCCATCGAATCAGGTTGCTTGCACCAGCAGATGTCGTCGTACCACCATTGATCGCTTTCACGTAGACATCGGTGCTGTTGGTATCCGCTCCGCCAAAGATGCTGTTGTTCAGCGTGACTGAGGCTTGACCAGATTGGTTGACGTCGCCGCCAATCATCCCGAAACCTTGATCGGCGAGGACGTAAATTTGCCTTCCGTCGTAGGCAGAGTTTCCTGAAAAGGTGGAACTGTTGATGTTTAACGTGCCGTTGAGGTTGAAGACGGCTCCCCCCATCCCGTATCCATCCTGCGCCCCGTTTCCACCGTTGACTCCTCCCTTGGCGGAATTGGCTGTGAAGGTGCTGTTCGTGATATTCACGCTGCCGTAGTTGAGGAAAATCGCGCCGCCCATGGCAGCACCGCCGCCACCACCGCCGCCGCCATCCTGATTGCCAGCAGCGATTCCTCCAGCGCCTCCTCCGAAATAACTTGCTCCTGGATTTCCGGAGCTATCTCGACAACGTCCGGCTCCACCACCTCCGAATCCGCCCGGTCCGCCATCGACATTGTCGTTGCCGGTTTGGCCTCCACCGCCGCCACCCCAATTTCCATTTTTTGCGAGCGTGACGGTGGCTTCGGCTGGGTCGCCCGCGCCGCCGCCTCCATAGCCTGCGTTGGTTGGCTGCCCGTACCCTGTCGTGTCAGAGATGGCTCCATTTGGCCCGCCACCGTCAGCTGCTTGGCCCTCAAAAAAATTATCGCTTCCGTCATCTCCTTTTCCACAAACACCTCCCCCAGCTCCCGATTGGGCCATATTGCCTGTCCCAATATGTCCGCCTCCATTACCCCCGTAGGTGTTGTTTTGGGTAAAGGTACAGCCATCTACATTCAGCGTTCCGCTGGTGACAAAGATTGCCCCTCCGGCCCCCAGTCCACCGCCGCCGCCTGCGCCATGATTCAATCCTGCGCCCCCATCGCCCCCTTTGGCATAACCGCCTGAGACGGTGAGGTTTTTCAAGGTCAAGTCGCCTTGATACTGCACAATAAATAATCGGGTCTGGTTCTGGCCTGAAAGAATCAGCCCCGGAGCTGCGGTTCCATCAATTGTGATTGTGTCTTTGAGAACGGAGATCGCTACCGGCCCCAAGTTGAAGTCGCTTTGATAAGCGGCTTGCAGATTAATTGTTTGACCAGCCAATCCCGGCGCGAATCCGATGTAATCCGGGCCTAGGTCATTGAACGAATCCGCAATCGCTTGACGGAGCGAACCCGGTCCTGAGTCCGCAGTCGTCGTCACGGTTCGTCCGTTGATATAGACCTGAAGTTGACTGCTGCTGATGCTGCTGCCCGAACCGAAAGTCGCCGTCAGGATCCCGGCCGTGCCGTAGACTCCATCGAGCTGAGGTTGTCAGCGTCGCGACTCCGCTGCTGTTCAGCGGAGCCGAACCGATCACACCGCCGTTGTAGCTGAAAGTAACGCTGCCTGTTGTGACCGGATTG
>JBJTQD010000090.1:0-1032 GCA_046075445.1 Planctomycetota bacterium | reverse complement strand
GGGTTAAAGGGGCTTCCGAGCGAAACAGAGCTCATCTTTTGTCACCCTCTGTTTTGGGAAAGTTACAGGTCGCAGGACCCTCAGAGTGCCTCGTTTTCGGCAGATTTGTGAGGCCTTAACACGCGGTCTTACCAAATATCCAAAGGTTCTCAGTCCCAGAGATTTCAGGGAAAAGCCCCGGCTCTCGCCCGCATTTGGTTGCAATCAGGCTGCGGATGGCTGAACATTAAGGAAACGGGGGCCGACCCCGTTTTCGGCTTCGCGAACTAGGGAAGTGAAATTCGATGCGGTATTCAATCGGAAGTCAGGGTGGAACCGAGCGTTTTCCGGGCGGGGCGAGGTCGGGAGACCTGCGCCCAGCGCAGTGGCCTGCGCAGTTTGCTTTGGCTGCTGAACCGCGGTTTTTGCGCTCCCTTTTTGCTCTGGTGATGTCTGCCTTTCTCGCTTCATCGCTGGTCGCCCAGGAACGGCCTGCCGATGGGGCGACGGCTCCGGCGGGTGAGGTTAGCTACGCCCGTGAGATCCGCCCCATTCTGCTCGCCCGCTGCGTTGGCTGCCACCAAGGAGCCCGCACCGAGGGCGACTACCTGATGACCGATTTCGACCGGCTGCTGGGTGAAGGCGAAAGCGGCAAGGCCGCTGTCGTTCCCGGGAAACCGGACGAGAGTTTTCTGATCGAACAGATCACCCCGGTCGACGGTCGAGCCGAAATGCCAACCGAAGGCCCGCCGCTGAGCGAAAAAGAAATCGCCCTGATTCGTCGCTGGATCGAGCAAGGTGCCAAGAACGACTGGCAGCGGTCCAGCGAAAACTACTCCCAGAGCGATCCGCCCAACTACTCCCGCCCGCCCACCGTCACGTCGCTCGACTTCTCACCCGATGGCAAATGGTTAGCCGTCCCTGGAATCCACGAGGTCTTGCTGCTCGATGCGCAATCGGGAGAGCTGAAACGGCGCTTGATTGGCGCTTCGCCTCGAATCGAGTCGGTCCGGTTTTCCCCTGATGGCATGCGGCTGGCGGTTGCCGGTGGGC
>JBJTQD010000089.1:0-3117 GCA_046075445.1 Planctomycetota bacterium | reverse complement strand
CCATGGTTCTTGGCGATGTGGTTCCAACAGCGAGAGAAGGCTCTCTTCACCGAACCGCGTTTCGCAGACCAATAATTCACCGGCCTTTAAATCGAGTGCCTTCTCAAGGAACTCCTTCGAGGTCTTGCGGACGGTAAATGCTCCCGTCCAGCCCGAACGCTCGGCAGCGGCGACCAATCCTTCCAAAACTACAGGCTGGTCATCCAGCAGATAAATGCGAATTTTCATCGAATCGTCTGTCCATGTTTTTCTGAGGGACGCAATCGCTCGATGCGCCCTCGCTTTCCGCGTTTGTGTGGTTAGAAACAGAGCATCCCGCTGGTAAAAAATCTGTTTTGCCGGCCCCCCTATTGGTTCCGTACGTACAGACCTTCCCACGTGCTCGGTTTCTTTTTAGCGGTCACAAATCTCGGTCGACTTAGCGTCCACAAACATCGACGCAAAGGACCGACAAAATTCGTCTCCGGACCCGCAGTTACGCCTTGCCTCCGACAGACGATTGAGGCAAGTCAGTCCGAATCCCCCGAGTTGTGTGAACTTTCAAGTCACGCCTGATACGGTCAGCGCTGAAAGTTCGCGGCCTCGAGGCCTTGTCCCATTTCAGAGTCACTTCCGAAGTGGCTAATCAACCAAGAGACGATTGCTCGCGTTGGGCTAGACATTCAGTTTCAACTCGAGAACGAATCGGCCGTTTCCAGCCGTCGCTCCGCAAGCCGCTGAAAGTGGCTCATCATCGCGAACGGAGTCACTTAAACCAGCTTCCGAATATGACGAGAAAAGCCGGTGCGGAAGGAGCAAAACTCTCACCCTTGAAACCCAGTTTGGCTCGGCGATGAAAACGGTCGTTGCAGGTTGTACGACTTGTAACGGTCGTAAGCCCGAACAACACGCCTCTTGCCAGCCGACTGAGCGGTATCAGTGTGTAAGGTTTGCCACATCCTTGAGAGTAACCTACATAGTTTACATCAAACGGTTGATTTTTGGAAACATGGCCTTTCGCCAGCCAAGCAAAAAAATGAAGCGCAAACCAGTCACCTCAATCTTGCTCGTAGACGACGATCGCCACCTCCTCGATTCGATGGGGAGCTGGCTATCCGAACAAGGGTTTCAAGTCGCCACGGCGACCAACTCAGCCCGGGCGGTTGAGCTGCTCTCTGCCCACCCCTTCACACTCGCACTGGTCGATATTCGGCTGGGAAATGAGGATGGTTTCGCGCTGCTCCAGCAGTGCCGGCAACGTTTTCCGCAGACCAACGTCGTGATGATGACAGGCTATGCCAGCCCGGACACGGGTATTGAGGCCCTCCGGGCCGGAGCCTTCGACCTGCTTACCAAGCCTCTGATTGACGAGGAATTGCTGCTGGCTATCAATCGAGCCATCACCCAACAGCAGGTTCTCAATGAAAACCAAAATCTCAAAAGCCAACTCGACAACCAGTTCGGGCTGGAAAACGTGATCGGCAAAGACGCGCGAATGAGACGCGTATTTGAAATGGTCGAGTCGGTCGCTCCAACCCGCTCGACAATTCTGATCACCGGTCAAAGCGGAACGGGCAAGTCCTTGCTGGCCCGTGCCATTCACCGCCGCTCGGACCGGAGGAACGGCCCATTCATCGAGGTAGCCTGCGGCGCACTCCCTGAAAACCTTCTCGAAAGCGAACTCTTCGGCCACGTTGCTGGCTCGTTCACTGGGGCAACCGGAAACAAAGAAGGCAAATTCAAACTGGCCGACGGCGGAACCCTGTTCCTTGACGAAATTGGCACCGCTTCACCCAGCCTGCAGGTCAAGCTGCTGCGAGTGCTCCAAGAATTCGAGTTTGAGCAGGTCGGCGGTACCAAAACGATCAAGGTCAACACGCGAGTCATTCTCGCAACCAACGAAGACTTGAGCCAAGCCGTAAGCGAAGGCCGATTCCGCCAAGACCTCTACTACCGAATCAACGTCATCAACCTGACCCTGCCAGGCTTGAAAGATCGAACTGGCGATATTCCTTCGCTAGCCGAGCACTTCCTGCGGCAGAATTGCAAAGAGACCGGTCGCCACTTGGAAGGCTTCGAACCCGCCGCACTCGATGCCTTGCAGCAGTACCCCTGGCCGGGAAATATCCGCGAATTACAAAACGTGATCGAGCGAGCCGTTCTGCTCGGTCGCGGTCCGCGTGTCACTCTCGATGACTTGCCACCCCACCTCGTTCAAGCCAGTTCCCCCAGCCCGCTGATGTTTGCCAAAGCAAACGGCAAGCAAACACTCAAAGAGGCTCTGGAAGGTCCTGAACGTCAAATCATCCTGCAAGTGCTCAAAGAAAATAACTGGAACCGCAACGCAACGGCGGACCAGCTGGGTGTCAATCGCACGACGCTCTACAAAAAAATGCGCCGGCTCGGGTTGGACCAGCCTCAAATCTGATTCCGCCTGAGGCGATTCAATCTCGGCCCGCACGCTTAACCATCCGGAGCGTCGCCAGTACCTGCTCGACATTGAACGGCTTGCGGACCACCTTCAAGTCGTGCTGCTGAATCAATTCCTGCTGTTCACGACTGAAATCCAGAGCTGCTGTGACCAGTACGAAACTCGGCACTCGGGGCAGCTTTGAAACTTCCTGAAACAGGTGGAAGCCGCTCAAGCCGGGCATCTTGACGTCGGACAGCACCACATCAAATGGCATCCGCCGCAGCAATTCAAGCGCCTCAAATCCGTTCGCAGCCAAAGCCACCGCCGCATTCTGAGCAGTCAGAAGCCTTTGCAAAACCAAGCGAATATCTTCTTCATCGTCAACGACGAGAATCGTGAGGCCTCGCAAATCCTCGGGATGGTTCGTACTGGAAACAGGTCGACCCCGCAATTCATCGCTGACCATCACCTGCGGAAACTCGACTCTGAATTCCGTGCCCGCTCCCAACTCGGACTTCAACTGTACTCGGGCTTGATGGTCTTTCAGAATGTTGCTGACGATCGAAAGGCCGATCCCGCTTCCCTTGTTGCCCAATCCCTTCGTGGTGAAAAAGGGTTCGAAAATCTTCTCTCTCTGCTCTTCTGGAATCCCACATCCATTATCCTTCACGACAAAACCTAGGGCCGCACTCGTTTGGAAAGTCTCGACTGTGACCGAGCGATTC
>JBJTQD010000088.1:0-5911 GCA_046075445.1 Planctomycetota bacterium | reverse complement strand
GCTTGAAAAGCGGACAGCGGAGAAAGGCTTTGAGTTGCTCCTCGCGCCGCGTGAGCTTTGCACGGACAACGCCGTCATGGGCGCAATCGCTTGGGAGAAGTACTGGCGAGGGCAGTTTGATGGGCTGGAACTCGATATTTTGCCCGGGTTGATGCGTTAGCGGTTGCTAATCCATCGGTGTTAATCCGATTCAGTTGTGCAGGTTGTAGGGATGCACCCCGAGGCGGGCGATTTGAAGCGCCCGGCTTGAACGTCAATTCAGCGGGCAGGCCTGATTTTCAATCTCGTAGCGGTCGTATTATTGATTGAGGGACGGCGCTTAGCTTGGCGCCCCTGCGGATGACATGCCCCTTGGAACGTTGAACTTCTCTAGGTGGCGGCTTTTGTATCTGCGTGCCATGTTCGTGGCTGTCCGGACGCCTTGACAAAGCCGCGAAGACCGGATGCCTCTTGGGCTTGAATAACGATGTCGCACTCAACGAAGAAAACTGGATTAGCTTGGCGAGCCTGGTGTCACCGGGTTTTCGGCATGGACGTGCGCTCGCTGGCAATGTTTCGAATTTTTCTGGCCCTGACTGTCCTGGTCGATGTTTTTTCGCGCTATCCTGACGCCGGCGCTTTCTATTCTGATGCCGGAGTTTACGACCGCGAAACGAATTATCGCTTCATCGAGGAGTTTGGAGGAAAAGGTTGGGAATGGTGCAGTTGGTCATGGAACTGGCTTAGCGGTTCCGTTGGTTGGCAGCAGACCTTGTTTCTGATTGAGGCAGTCGCGGCGGTTTGCTTGCTGGTGGGTTTTGCTTCGCGGTTCTCTGTCTTTGTGATCTGGATGCTAGTGGTCTCACAGCATTTGCGCGGTCCGCTCGTGATCACATCGGGAGACATGCTGCTTAAGTTGATGTTGTTCTGGAGCCTTTTTTTGCCGCTCGATCGAGTTTGGTCATTAGCAGCAAGGCGGCGTCCTGTGGCGGTTCAGTCACCTGAGACTTGGCATGTCTCGATTGCGACCGCCGGTTTTATCATTCAAGTCATCTTGATGTATTTCTTTACCGGGGTCGCCAAGTTCAATGACATCTGGTTCGCTGGCCATGCAATGGATTACGTGTTGCGACTGGAGTTGTACATCACGGACTTCGGTCGTTGGATGTTGAATTTCCCCGGAGCGCTCAAAGTTGCTTCTTGGGCTACCTTGTTGATCGAGCTATTGACGATTTGGTTTCTGCTTTCTCCTTGGCGGAACTCGTTCTGGCGTGTGTTCAACATTTCTGCATTCTGGGGATTTCATCTCGGGATCGCGCTCTGCATGTCGATTGGGCTCTTTCCTTTGATTTGCATGATTGCCTGGTTGCCGCTGTTTCCGCGGGAAGCTTGGACGGCCGAGGCGGTTCCCCAACCCTCCCGTAAGCGATTATCTGAATGGCAGCGGTTGGGTTTGGTTGCTGGTGGATTGGTGATCGCGACCACGCTGTGGGTCAATCTTTCGAATTTGGGTCGCGGTCCTTTCACGGGAACGCTACCTGCTTTTCTTCGGGCTGGGATCAGGGCGATCGGGATCGAGCAGCATTTTCAGATGTTCGGGATCCCGCCCAATGAAAGCCCTTGGTTTGTGTATGAGGCTCGGCTGAAGAACGGGAACAAGGTGGACTTGTTTCGCGAGGGGAATAGTTTGGAATTAGAGAAACCAGCCGATATTGCGGCGACTTTTCCCGGTCACAATTGGCGCAAGCTGCATCAGAATTTGGTTGATCGGCGGCTCGAAGCCTACCGCCCTGCTCTGCTGGAATATGCGGTTCGCCAATGGAATGCAAGTCACTCAGAGGGTGAGCAGATTCAATCGGCGACGCTGCGCTGTTTCATCGAGAGGACGGGGCCAGACTACAACCCGATTGAGCGCTGGTCGACTGTCTGGGGGACCTATCAGGACCCGCGGAGTGGTGCGGGTAGTTTGTTTGATGAACTTGATCGGCAGCTAGAGGAAGGCAAAAGCGGCCTGCCCTATTGAAGCGGAAAAGGCTGCACCGCTTTTGAACCCCCAAAACAAGAAGATTGCCACGGAAATTGGCTGCTTCGGCGATTTGCAGCGGCGATTGTCTGCGACGGCATCATCCAAATAAACGAGCGGGCTCGCGATTCGGTTTTGAATCACGAGCCCGACGCGAATGTTGACGTTCATGCCAGCAAGATTGAGCAACGCTCGCCACAAACTGTGGTTCAAGCTGCCAGGACGTTTACCGGCGTCCGAAGCCGATTCCGCTGATGGCAACGTGTGGGTCAGCGCCGCCCATGTCTTCGAAATCGAGGTTCAATTGACCATCGGTGACGTTGACCGAGTAGATCCGGGTGATGACCTGACCGGCGACGGTTGAAACAACCGGCCGGGCAATGCCTTCGGTCTTTACCCGCATCTGTTCGTGCGATGTCGTCTGATCGCCGAAATTGACGCGGACGATTACCGGACCATTGGGGACATCGAAGGCAAAAGAGCCCGCCGATGTCAGGGCGATATCGCGTACACCAGCGGCTCCCAGAACTCGGTCGACGATTTCTACGTTCGAGAGGTCGGTCCAGCCCAGTCCACGACTCGCCGTGTATGGCAACAGGCCAACACCAACTTGCCCGCCAGCGACGGGTGAGGTGTCGGTTCCGAAGTCGATCCACTGGTCGTAAGTCCATAGGTCGTTATCGATGATCTCGACATCGGCAAGGGATCCGAGAAGATTGCCGTTGGACGGATTGAAAAGTTCCAAGCCAAAGGACTCATCGAGTTCCGCAACTCGATTGCCGGGAATACTGACGATGACCTCTTTGGACATTTCGCCGGGTGCAAAGACTAGCGTCCCCGAGACGCGGCTGAAGTCATCGTCCGGTGTTGCGGGAGCGCTGTAGTAGGCGTTCGTTGTGCTGTACTCGACGGTAACCTCCCGAGTTGTTGGTTCGGAGAGCATGACCGTGAAGGCGATGTCTTGGCTGCCGTTATCCCCTTCGGTAACCGTGCCCGGGCCGAAAATGTCGATGTCGGGAACAATGATTTCTGGGATCACGTCAATCCAAAGCGACCAAGCATTGAGGCTGCCTTGGTCGCCAGTAAAGGTATCGGTAATCGCCAACGTCCAAGTTCCCGTGATCGACATTCGGTCGAAAACGCTGAGGCTATCGGTCGGTCTGTATGCACCGGAAAAAGGTGCGCTGCCGTCGGCGATCGAAGTGCCCGCTTCGTCATCCAGGTAAGTGCCGGAGAAATCATCTCCATCGCCGCCGACAAATGCGAACAGCTCCACTCTTGTTCCGTCTGGTGCGAATAACTCGACGATCAAGTCAGAATCCCAGGTGTGGGTGATGTCGAGTGAAAGGTCGAGGTCGGCAATCGTTCCGGTCTCAGTAATCTCAAGGGTCGAGAAAACGGTATCGTTGTCGATAATGTCGACTGGAATATCGGACGAGGGGAACTCGATCCGGTTCATGACACTCGCCGATTTCGTCACCTCGTTGGTATTGCCAGAGCCGTCATCAAGGTCGACGTACTTGACGGTGAAATTCTGTGCGACGAAGACATCCAGTTGACCATTTCCATCAACCGGACCGCCTTCGGCCAAGTTGATCGTTCCGGCAAAAGTGCGCGGTCCGATTTGAGTGAGCGAAACGGTTTCTGTGTCGCCACCGTCGGACTGAACTTCGACAGTCATCGGCCCCGTATGGTTACCATCGATTACGGTGATGTTCACCGTTTCACCGATGTTGTAGCCATCGCGATCGAGGAAGAGGGATCCCTGCCCAATTGAGCCGACATCGATGAACAGCGACCAAGCGTTGAGGGTGCCGATGTCGCCACCGAAATTGTCAGTGATTTCCAAGGTCCACGTTCCGGTGATTTCCAAGCCATCGAGGTCGGAGAGTCGGCCCATCGGACGATAAGAACCTGTGAATGGAGCAACTCCATTCATAATCGATTCAGCTGCTTCGTCATCAAGGCGTGTCTGTTCGAAATTGTCGCCGCTGTCGCCAACTCCACTGAACAACTCCACACGGGTTCCATCCGGCGAGGTCAGGAAAACATCCAGGTCCGCATCCCAGGTGTGGGTGATATCCAAAGCGACATCGAGGTCTTTGACGATTCCCTCATCGGTGATCTCGATGGTGGAGATGACCGTGGTGTTGTCGAGGATGTTGACAGGGACGTCGCTCGACGGGTACTCGGTGATGTTCGTTACAATCGCCGAGACCTCGGTTTGGCCGGGGCTGCCGTTCCCAATGTCCGCGTCGTAATAAGTGACAGTAAATTGCTGACGGGGAGCGACGTCCAGTTGACCGTTGCCTACGTCGGCAGCTCCGGGAACCGTGTCAATCGTTCCTTTTTAGGTATAATCTCCAGCCGGAGTCAGTGTCACCGTTTCCGTGTCACCTCCGGAGGTTACCACTTCGACGGTCATCGGTCCGGTGTGATTGCTATCACGGACAGTGATTTCGACGGTGTCTGATTTGCCGTATTCGGCTTTATCAATTGAGAGCGTGCCGGTGTCGAAGGAGACGATGTCGATAAACATCTCCCACTCGTCGAGTGTTCCCGTGTCGCCAGGGTACTCATCGCGAACCTCGAGTTTCCAGTCTCCGGCGATTCGCATCAGGTCAAAGGTCGAGAGTGGCTGGGCTGGGCGGAAACTGCCGGTGAAGGGCGCGGTGCCATCCTCGAACAAGTCGACCGCCTCGTCGTCGAGGAGTGTTTCGGTAAAGTTCTGTCCGCTACCACCTACATTTTGGAACATCGGGATGCGGGTTCCATCGGGCGCGGTGAGGAAGACTTCCAAATCGCTGACGTAGGTGTGGGTGATGTTGATTTCGACATTCAAATCGCCGATCAGGCCAGGGTCGGAAATAGTGATCGTCGAGTAGATCGTGGAAAAGTCGCCGATGAAGATTGGTGTATCTTGCGATTTGTAGCGAGCACTTTTTGAAATTCTTGCCGTGTCGCTGACATCGACGACCTCTCCCTCGCCATTGTCTTGGTCTTGGTAAGTTACCGTGATCGTTTGACCAACCAAAACTTCCAGCGTGCCGTTATCGACGACTTGGGCACCGTCGCTGCTGGCCAGCGTTCCCGACCAGCTTAGATCGCCATTGTCGCTGAGAGTAACGGTTTCGGAGTCACCGCCAGAGGTCGTCACAACGACCACCACGGGGTCCGAGGCGTTGGCATCAGCGACCATGAATTTGATCAGCTCGTATGGCTGATAGCGGTCTTGTGAGAAAAAGACTTCGCCGGCATCGGATGGAGCAATCGTAAATTCCGAGACGTAATCGCCTCCTTCGCTTCCGTCAGCATCGCCATCCAGTGCGGTTCCAAATGGGTTGCTGACACCGCCAGAGCGAATGGTCAAACGGTAGTTTCCGTAGCCGAGCGAGCCTTCGCCGATCTGGAAGTTAAGTAGGTTGGTGCCGATGCGATACATGTCAGACGAGAGGGTGTAGATTACGTCGTCGGCGGTATCGAGGGTTCTGTCGGGGCCGGCACCGCGAAGCTCAAAGTTCGCGATGTCATTCATAGCGTCTGGCGCCATGATTTGGTCAAAAGCGAGATCGAAGTTATTGATTCCAAGGTTGTTCAGCGAACCGCCATTGGCGGGAAGATTGTTGACGAGGCGAACCTTTGGAGCTTCGATTGTCTCTGTTACACCGCGGAACGTGTTGACTCGCCCAGCTCCGAGCAGTCCTTGGTAGCCAGGGTTCTGGGCATCGATGTTGTCGGCCGTGGCGTAAAGCTGCGCGACCACTTGCTCGCGTGTCCAGTCCGGATTGGCCGACCAAATCAGGGCAGCCGCACCGGCGACGGCTGGAGCTGCCATGCTAGTGCCGCTTTGCTGTCCGTAACTGTTACCGACGAGAGTCGAAAGGATTGGGTTGCCGGGGGCGGCAAAAT
>JBJTQD010000087.1:0-7316 GCA_046075445.1 Planctomycetota bacterium | reverse complement strand
TGTCCTCAACTGCTTGGATGCGAGAGAAACGGCTCAACTCAAAACTCCTGCGCGATTGGGGACAATTGTTCTAGGGTTTGGCAAGCCAGCCCGTGTCGCGAACCGCCGATCGGCGCGAGGGTCCCGGCCGAGGAGCGGGAGAAACGGCGACGGGCGCGAAGCCAACTGATAAAGGCATCCATCTACATTGCGGCGCGCTAGCCCAGCACGGCTCTTCTGGCCGCCGGCCTTCAAGCCTCCATCCTGGGATAGGGAACGCAATAAATCAAAAAGGTCGATCCGCAAGTCCGCCACTCAGAGGCACGGGCGGTTCGACGCTGACCGCTTAATAAAAAGCAAAGCGGAGACCAAAGGTCGAAGCAGCGACGGCGCGACGACTAGGCTTAGGAAGAGAAGAGTCGGCGTTTGGAAATTGACACCAGCCGCACATTCGCCTCGCCTCGCCGCTGGCTACGGGCTAAACGACGAATCAAATAGATGAATCCCGGCTGGCCTTCAACCTACGGGCTACGGTCTCCAAGCTAAAAGAAAAACCCCCTTCGAATCGCCGGTGACCCGGGTAATTCGAAGGGGGTAATGATTTGATTAGCGGACGAGTGAAAAGAAGCCAAGGGACTATCGCGAGTCGTTCTTCATTCGGCTTTCGCGTCGTTCGCGTTCACCCATTTCGGCATCCATTCGCTCGATCGGAGCCTTGCCGTGACGTCCCATCCAGTTGAGCAATTTGCGGATGTCAATTTCCTGGACGCTGTTGCCCCGAGCCTGCTTGGTCAGTTCGGCAATCGCCTTTCCGATTTCTGGCTTGCTATCTGGTCCGTCAGAAGATGGCGAGTCGCCCAGCACAAAGTAGCGGGTTGCTGAGTCGATTTGTCCGTAAACCTTGCCATCCTTGTCATGGAAGGCCACGACGCGACCACCGTTTCGCTCGATGTCCTGAATGAGGCGTTCGCGATCGTCGGAGCCGTCGTAATCCAAGTCAAAAACACCAGCCACTGCGATCGGTACGCGATAGCCAGGGTCCCACGAAGGCGAGAGGATTTGGTCGTTGGTCAGGATTGGATTCAGCGAGTTTTCCTTGGTGATTCGGGCTTCCGACTGGTGGGGTCCTGTCACTGCGGTGACTTCGATCGAGGCCTTGGATTTGTCAACATCGAAATCCTTCGTCATCTGGTCGTAGATGGAGAAGGTTTGATTTGGTCGCAAACCGTCTTCGGAACCGATATTCAAGACAACCGAACCCAGTTCGGGCGAAACGCGAACAATTCGGCCGTCGGCGAGGTCAAAGCTTTCCTTGTAGATTTGGTCAAGCTGAGCTTGAGCGTTGTCCCGCTGCTTGATCGCTTCGTTGGCAGCCAGAGTCAGTTCGGTCTTTTCTTTTTCGCTCTCTCGCTTCTTGGTTTCCAAGCGGTCGGAGACAGTTTTCACATCGCCTTTGAGCTTCTCGTTTTCAGAATTTAAGCGGCTCTCATTGGCTGCGAATTCTTGAGACTTGGAATCGAGTTCGGTCTTGACGGTGTCCAGTTCTTGCTTGGTCGCCTTGACTTCTTCTTCCTTCTTGTCGAGAGCCGCCTTGGTCTCTTGAGTGATTCGGCGGACTTCCTCTTCCATGATGTTGTTGTTGTCGTGGATCTTGCCGAGGGCGGCAGCGTAGTTTTCGACCAACCCGCGCCAAGTCATTTCTTGTTGCTGTTCAGCTGTACCCGTTGCAATCATCAACTTCATGTCGGCGTCGTACTGGGTCTTGAGGTCTTCAGCCAGTTTGACAATTTGGTTGACCTGCTCCTTGCCGGAACTGTCCACCTTGTTTGGGATCAGCCGAACGGCGTTGAGCATGGTCTCGACTTCAGCCGTGCTCTGGCCGAGTTTGCCGATGTAAGCGGCTTGGACTTTGTAGAGGTAGTCGTACGCTTCGGCGCGGGCAGCATCGATCCCGCCCTTCTTTTCGGCGTTGGCTTTTGCGTCTCGCATATCGAAGTAGCTGTTCCAACCGAGGAATGCGACTAGGGTCGCCACCAGCAGTAACAGGATGAGGACGATGACGGCAATCAAATAGCCTTGGTTTTCACGGGCGGCCATTAATTTCTCTCCTGGACAACTCGGTAAAATCGAGTGTGGTTGCGGCGCGGTAAGTTGAGCTGACGAGTAAAACTGATTCCGATTTGATTCGCGTTAAAACGGCGAACGGGGCCGGAGTTCAGGGACTGCTACGGTTCAAGCTTGAACTGTGAGGCGTCCTGAGATTGCGAAGAGAAACGGAGCAGAGTTGGGGAAAAGGGAGAGCAGGACCTGGGGAAGTCGTTTGCCCAGACTGCCTGTTTTTGCCCGGTTCTCAGCTGTGTTCGCAATCTCTCAATTTTAGATAGGCCTAAAATCAGTGTCAAACTTTTAGGAAAACAGTCGACCTTTCCTGCAACTCGCTTCCAACCAGTGTTGGGAAACGGGCTGAAATCCAGCCGATTAATCATAGGATCACATTCGGGAAACCCTGCATTATCTCGGTTTTGCGCTCCCCCAGTCGCTGTAACGGCTTTTGGTCGCTACAACCCGAAAGAGCCGAACAGGCATTCCCCTGACGGCAAAAGGCACTTTTTTATTAACGGCAACCCGAGCGGGAAGGCGTGGCATTATGGCGAGGAATCAGCAGAAAACCTTGGAACTGTTCCCAGAGGAAACGGTTCAGCAGGAGAGTCAGGCGCCGGTCGCTGCGAAGCCCGAATCCAACCAATCGGGTTCTGCGGATTATTCCGATTTGAAGGGCAAGACCGTATACGTTTTGGACTGCCATTCTTTGATCTATCAGGTGTTCCACGCCATCTCGGAAATGACGGCCCCCGATGGTCGTGCGGCCAATGCAATTTACGGGTTCACTCGAGACATTCTTGACATCCTGAGCAAACGCAAACCCGATTTCCTCTTCTGCGCGTTTGATGTCAGCGATGTGACGTTTCGCAACGAACTCTATCCCGAGTACAAAGCCCATCGCGACCCGATGCCGGAAGACTTGCGGTCACAGATTCCAGAGATCCAAAGACTGCTGCAAGCCTTGGCGATTCCGATCTTGCAACTCCAAGGTTACGAAGCCGACGACATCATGGCAACGCTCGCGCGTGAAGCTCAGGAGCGAGGGGCAGATTGCGTGCTGGTCACCAGCGACAAGGATTGCCGCCAGCTGATTACCGAGCAGGTGCGTCTGCTGAATATGCGCAAAGGCCAGCTCTACGGGGCCGAGGATTTGCAGGCTGAGTGGGGAATCGCTCCCGGCCAAGTTGTTGACTTCCAGGCGCTCGTCGGAGACTCCGTCGACAATGTCCCAGGGGTTCCGACGATTGGACCGAAAACGGCCACTCAGCTGCTTCAGGAATTCGGCACACTCGAGGATTTGCTCTCGCGAGTCGATGAAGTCAAAGGGAAAAAAGGAGAAAAAATTCGCGAGTCGGCTGACTTGGCGCGACTTAGCCAGCAATTGGTCCGTTTGGAAAACGAGGTGCCGGTCGTGGTCGATTGGCATGCGGCGCGTTTGGGCGGCATGAACGTCGATGCGGCCGTGGCACTCTGCCAGGAGTTTGGCTTTCGTTCGCTGACTGATCGGGTCCGTCAGTTGTCCCCGATCGCCATCGAGCATGCACCGCAGTGGGAGGCGAATTACCGCTCGCTGACGACAGCCGCAGAAGTTCGCGAACTGGTAGCGAAAATCGGAAATATCTCTCAGCTCTGCCTCGATACAGAAACGACCTCGACGTCACCTCGCTGGGCCGAATTGGTCGGAGTCTCGCTAGCTTGGGCCCCGGGTGAGGCGGTCTATATTCCGGTGCGGGCTCCGGCGGGTACGCCGGTCGTGGACGAGGCAGAACTCCTCTCGATCCTGCGTCCGCTGGTCAACGATCCGCAGCGAGAGTTGATTGGCCAGAATCTAAAGTACGACGAAGTGGTGCTGCGCGGCGCGGGGTTGGAGCTGAACGGAAAGCTCTTCGACACCATGGTCGCTGATTATTTGGTAAATCCCGGACACAATGTCCACAACATGGACGACCTCGCGCTGCGTTTCCTCAATCACAAGACGATTAAGATTAGCGAGTTGATCGGAACGGGGCGGAACCAAAAGCGGATGGACGATGTTCCGCTCGAACAGATCACGGCCTACGCTGCGGAGGATGCCGACGTGCCGCTTCGGCTGCGACCGCTTTTACAATCGAGATTGGAGCAATTGGAACTGGAGCCATTGTTTAATTCAGTCGAGATGCCGCTGACGCATGTCTTAGCTGAGATGGAGTTCAATGGGATCACAGTCGATCCGGCAGTCTTGAAAGATTTGAGCGCCGAATTGGCTGAACGAACTGAGCAACTCTACGGGGAGCTGCAGACCCTCGCCGGCATTCCTTTCAATCCGGACTCGCCCCAGCAGTTGGCCGAAGTCCTCTTTGACCGGTTGGGACTGCCGGTTGTGAAGCGAACCAAACTCGGCTTGAGCACCGATGTCGAGGTGCTTGAGGAGTTGGCTGACCGACATCCGTTGCCCGCGAAAATCGTCGAGTACCGGCAGTTGATGAAGCTGCGAAACACTTACGCTGACGCGCTGCTCCAGCAGATTTGCCCGCGCACGGGGAGGGTTCACACTTCGTTCATGCAGGATGTCGCGCGCACTGGCCGCTTGAGTTCCAAAGACCCTAACTTGCAAAACATACCGATTCGCACAGCCACAGGGCGGCGGATTCGTCAGGCGTTTGTCGCGGGGGGGCCGGACAAACTCCTGATCGCAGCGGACTACTCGCAGATTGAATTGAGGGTGCTGGCGCATTTTTGCGAGGACCCGGTCTTGCTCGCTGCTTTTGAGCGGGACGAGGACATTCACCGCGTTGTCGCGGCTCAGGTTTACGATGTTTCCCCGGAGGGGGTCACGGATGAGATGCGGCGCCAGGCGAAAGCGGTCAACTTCGGGATCATTTATGGGCAATCCCCTTTTGGGCTAGCGCGTGAATTGGGGATTCCGAAGGACGATGCAGCGCGATTTATCGACGCTTACTTCGGAAGGTATCCGGCAGTCGAGGGCTTCATTCGAGAAGTTTTGGAAGCCGCAGCGTCTAACGGCTACGTCAGCACCATCCTTGGCCGTCGCCGGCCGGTAGAGGGTGTCCGAAAACCTTCGACCAAGGGCTTTTCTCGCAGCCGCACGGCTCCCGAGAGAATCGCCGTCAATACGGTCATTCAGGGATCGGCTGCCGACATTATCAAGTTGGCGATGATCGAGGTTTATCGCAGTCTCAAGGAGTTGCGATTGCCAGCCAAATTGCTGCTGCAGATTCATGATGAACTGGTCCTCGAGACCGACCGCGGTGCGGTTGCCGAAGTAGCCGAGATGGTTCGAGACAGAATGAGCCGCGCGGTCGCGCTTAAGGTGCCGCTGAAAGTAGCTGTCGAGGCGGGGCCGAATTGGAACGACACAGAGCCGGTCTAAGTTGATTCGATTGCGGGAGGGGAAATCATGGAAGTAATCGGACTGGCTGGAGGAATTGCTTCCGGCAAGAGTACTGTGGCAATGCTGTTTGAGGAGTTGGGAGCGGTCAGTCTCAATGCTGATCAGATAGGTCACGAGGTTTTGCGCGAGCCTGCTGTGAAAGAAAGCTTGCGGAATGAGTTTGGGCCGACCATTTTTGACGCTGCGGGAGAAGTTGACCGCTCGGCGGTAGCTCGCATGGTTTTCGGGCCCGATGAAGGAAGTCAGAGACGGTTACTGTTTTTGGAGTCGATAACCCATCCCAGGATTTCAGAGCGGCTCAGTGAGCATTTGGTGCGGCTGAGAAGAACTGGATGTAAGGCCGTAATTCTTGATGCGGCGGTAATGTTCAAAGCTGGCTGGGATCGGTTCTGCACCCGAATTGTGTTCGTCCGCGTTCCTCATGCAGTGCGCGTAGCCCGCGCTAAAAGTCGTGGCTGGACGCCGGCCGAGTTGGACGCGAGAGAAAATCGACAGACGCCCTTGGTGGAGAAGGAACGCAAAGCAACTGATTTTCTCGAAAACGACTCGTCGCTCGAGGAACTGCGACAGCAGGTTTACAAGTTGTGGAACTCCTGGGGCTTACAGGTCCCCTGATAGGGGGTGGAGGAAAGTATTTTGCGATTTGCCTGATTGCAATCTCAGTCGAGATCAAACAGTCTGTTAGGCTGCTTGGAGGCCACGCGACTGGCTGCTGACGATCGCCGGCCCCGCCCCCTCGCCCGGTTCACAGCAACCGGTCTCATCCCCCACCTACAGCTGATTTCCTCGCCGATGTCCAAGCCGTCAGACAACGAGCCCGATCCGGCTGCGCCTGATCAGGTCCTCAACTCCATGCACAATCACTCCGCGCGCCGTGACGCTGCGTGCAGCGACCGCAGTCCAGCCTCTGCCAAGCCAGATTCGGAAAACGCTGCGTTAGGTCATGCCAACGCCGGTTCCGCTGAAGAGGCAAGCTTCAGCGCGGGGTCACGCTCCGCCAAGGCGGATGCATCTGGCGACGACCAAACTGCTCCCTTTGAATCGCGTGAGCAGGTCAACCAGCGGATTCGCCGGCGTGTCCAGCAACTGAATCGACAGGGTGCTCCCGTCTCTTTCTCCGAGCGGTCTTCTTTGCAGGACGTTCGTCCTTCGGGGAACCCCACTTCGGAGGACGCTCCGTTACCAGTCAAAGTTCTCCAGCTATTGGGTGAGCAGGCTCTACGTGAGCAATTATCTGCTGAAGGGATCGAATTCACTGACGAGATGACGCGGCGAGAACTTTTGCTGCGTGTGATCCGGCATCGGATCAAGGCCAAAGGGCTGATGTACGGTGAGGGGACTTTGCAGGTCTTGCCCGATGGCTTTGGATTTTTGCGAAGCTCTTCAGCTCATTACATCAGTTGTCCGGATGATATCTACGTCTCCCCTAGCCAGATCCGCAAATTCAAATTGCGAACGGGTTGTACGGTTTGCGGACAGATTCGGCCGCCGAAGGAGAATGAGCGATTCTTTGCCTTGCTTCGCGTTGAATTAGTCAACGGCCGCACGCCGGATGAGCATGTGCGAAGCAAGGCGTTCGAGGATTTGACGCCGCTGCATCCCAATCAGCGAATCATGATGGAGCATGATCCCGAGGAGTATTCAACTCGGCTGGTTGACCTGCTGACTCCCATCGGATTTGGACAGCGGGGACTGATCGCCAGTCCGCCGCGGACAGGCAAGACGGTCTTGCTGCAGCAGATGGCTCGGGCGGTATCGCGGAATTACCCCCATTGTTATGTCTTCATGCTGCTGATTGACGAGCGACCGGAAGAGGTCATTGATATGGTCCGCGAGATTCAAT
>JBJTQD010000086.1:0-4600 GCA_046075445.1 Planctomycetota bacterium | reverse complement strand
ATTGAGGCTGCAGAAACCCTACCCGGAAAGGTAAAGGTATTGTTCAACAATGCGGGAATCAGCATGCGCGCGGTTTTACATTTCCACTCGCCCAACTTCGAAGAAGTTCACGTAATTGGCATGGTGCAGCCGAGCTTGGCCGTCCGTCTCTTGATAACGGACTCGGAGCTGGATTTCATGCGATTTGAGCGGGAAGCGACCTGCCCTATCGGGCTGTTCGGAACTCATGGCCAAGAACCCTTAGGTAGTGGAGCGGCATCCTGAGCGATACCTGTGAATCCGTCAAAATCGTAATCCCGGGCGACTGTCCGAGAGCTCAGGCAAGGTTTAAACTATAGCGGCAACCCGACCGATTCGGATCATGAGGTCGAAGGCAGGGAGTTGATTCCTGATATCAGGCAGCCCAGTTGGCCGACGACCGGCTAACGCGAAGTTAAGCGGCGCATAAAAAGGTCAGGACGTATACCAAGTACAGGACACCGCGACGGGGAGGCGGCGAAGACGCATGAGTTCAGGTGAGGATTCCGGTTCGGCAATCGAATTCCAGACAGCGCGAGGGAAAGACTATCCGGCGATCCGGCAGTACACCGTTTTCCTCGAAAACCGAGTGGGCCAACTGCTCGAGGTGTTGCGGAGGTTCAGAGGCAGTCGCGTCAAAATCGTGGCCTTAAATATTCACGATTCAACGGAGTGCTGTATCGTGCGCTTCGTCTTGACTCACCCCGAGCAAGGCCGCGAGATTCTCGAGCGAGCTGGCTTGGCGATGATCGAAAGTGATTTGATTGCCCTTGAGTTGCCGACGGATGACGACCAGCCGATGTTGCAGGTCTGTGCGGCTTTGCTGCAAGGCGAGATCAATCTTACTCAAACCTATCCCTTGATGCTGCCGATGTCGGGGAAGACGGCGGTCGCCTTGATGGTTGATAACATCGACGCAGCTCAAGAAACGCTCGCCGCGCGGGGATTCAAAATGCTTAACGAACAGGAATTGAGCGAGCTCTCCTGAATTCGGATTGAATAGGCGGCAAAGGCAACAGGGTGAGCTTGACAAACACCGACGCCAGTTCAGTACGTCCTGAGCAAGTTCCGGCGGACTGAATTTGTTTTGCATATCGGGGAACGAGAACAAATGGCCATTCGAGTAACGTGTCCTAGCTGTCACCAACGTTTCGAGGTCAGCGAAAAATTTGCGGGGCGCGAGGGGCCGTGTCCTAAATGCAAGGGACTGATCAAGATCCCCAGCAAGAACGAAGAGGTCGTTGTTCACGCTCCCGAGACGTCGGGGCCGAAGGACTCGACGGGGCGGTTGGTACTCAAGCCAATCTCGCGCGAGGATACCAGTCTCTCTGGAGTTCAGATTACGCTTTTGGTTGGCGCGATTCTGGTGTTCCTGCTCGCCACACTCCTCTTGCGATTTGTTTATCCCAAGGGGGTTGGTCTTCCCCCGATTGTGACGGGTGCAGCCCTAGCTTTACTCGGTCCGCTGCTCGCTTATTCTGGGTACGCATTCATTCGCGACCAGGAACGTGGCTATCTGACCGGTAAGGACCTTTGGATTCGGACTGCCGTCTGCGGTTTGATTTATGCGCTCTCCTGGTTGCTCCTGTTTGTCGGCTGGTATGCCTTTAATAACAGCTGGGAACTCGGCGCCGTACTAACGGGAATGGGCTTGATGCTTGCCTTGGGAATGACGACTGCGGTCGTCTGCCTTGAACTCGATTGGATTCAAGGGCTGCTCCATTACGGATTGTTTTTGGGCTGCTGCCTGTTGCTGCGTTGGCTCGCCGGATGGGGCTTTATCCCCGGTTCGCAAGCGACCGAGTCGGTTCCCCCTGCACCCGGCTCAACTGCTCTTATTTGGAATTCCGCCCAGCATCTGATGGAGACCTGGTTGCTTTGAGCAGCCTTCGATAGTCGCGTCCTGTGGCTGCAATTTCAGGCCTGAATTAGAGTTCAAGCCTAGCTCCGAGGAACCGCTCTCCTTGTTCGAGAGGAGTCCGACTTCAACCCTGTTCCGCCCATTCTTCTTTGCTGAGTAGAGCGACTCGTCGGCTCGTTTTATCCAGCTATCTTGATTATCCGAGGCATTCAGTTCGGCGCAGCCGATGCTGAAGGAAAAGGAAATGGTTTCTTCAGCAATTCTGATTTTTACTTGGTTGACCGCCTTGCGAATTCGCTCGCCCGCAATTCCGGCCTCCTCTGCCCGCGTCTCGGGCAAGAGAGCCACAAACTCTTCACCGCCAAAGCGATACAGCAGGTCGATATCTCTCAGCGTGGCGGAGATCGCCTTGGCGAGCGACTTTAAAGCCAAGTCTCCGAGGTCATGTCCCCAGCGATCATTGATTGCCTTAAAATGGTCGGCGTCGATGAACAGGAGAGAGCAAGTAGCGCGATGCCGTCGAAACATTGCAACGCGGCGAGTCAGCTCGATGTCGAAGGCTCGGCGGTTTCCGACGAGCGTTAGAGCATCGGTAGTCGCAGCCTCTCGCAATCGATGAATTTCTTTCTCTCCGAGACGACGTCGCAACTCAGACAAACCCAAGCATGCAATCAAGCCAATTCCGCCGATATTCAGGTAGAGCATCGCGAACGAACTATCAACGAACTGAAACTGGCCGAGACACAACAAAGTCACGCTTCCGAAGATGGTCAGCCAAATCGGGAGGTCTTTGAGGTTGGGCTTGATTAAAAGTTTTGCGTTCATGGCGGTGCAACAATCCAATGGAATGGTTGCCGGGTCTGAGGATATGTGAACGATTTGTAAATGCAGGGGCAGCCGTCTGCCTTCCGTTGATATTCAGGTTTAGGTCGCTTTGCGTAGAATTGCTTGCTGCAATACGCTCGAATGATGTATTCCGCGGAGCATCGTGACGGTTCTGTCGATTCTATTAAGTTTAAGAATTGATTTCCGAATTTTCATCGGCTTTCCCCCCTAAGTCAGTTGGTTATTTCTTGAGTAGATCCCCCAACCTGCTTGGGGCTCACAAGACAAGATCGGTCTGCTTTATTGAACTGCTTCGGTAGGAATGAAAAGGAACATGAAATGGTCGGCCAATCAACTTTGCCGGAACTGGAGCAGCTCAATTTCCCCGGTTCGCTTTTGCGGATTCCAGACCAGTTAGACGTCCCGCTGACATCGCGAGTAACCCGTCTGGTTGACTCGTCGGCTTTCCGAAGACTGGCGTCCGTCCGTCAATTGGGCTTCGTAAGTTTGATTTACCCGGGAGCGACACACAGCCGATTCGAGCACTCTTTGGGTGTGTACCGAAACGCGCTGCTGTTCCTTCGCCAATTGATGCCGCAACCCGAGTTTCGCGACGCCGTCACCAAGGAGTGGGCTGAGCGGTTTCTGGTTGCGGCTCTATTGCATGACATTGGCCACTGGCCTTACTGTCACCCGGTTGAGGACCTTAAGCTGGATGGAATTCCCGATCACGAGGAGTTGGCTGCGAACTACCTTGCGACCGAACAGCTTTCAGGCTTGTTGCGTAAGGATTGGGGGATTCAGCCGGATGAGATTGCCGATTTGTTGCAAGGCACCGCGAGTGGCCCGGCGGCGGACTTGGTGAGCTCAATGTTGTCTGGGCCGGTTGATATCGACAAACTCGATTACTTGATGCGAGATAGCTTGCACTGTGGCGTTCCTTACGGCCGGAATTTCGATGTGGGTCGGTTGATCTCCAGCCTCTGCGTGAATTCCGAGGGAAGCGGGATCGCGCTCAGTAGCAAAGGGCGGACGGCCGCTGAGTTGTTGGTCTTCGCTCGGTATGTCATGTTCAGCGAAGTCTACTGGCATCATGCTGTCCGGTCAGCAACCGCGATGTTTCAGCGAGCTTTTTTTGAACTGCGTGGCCAGCTGCCGATTGCCGAAATGACTCGGCTCAAAGATGAAACGTTTGCCCAAAGGTTTCTTACCCTGAGTGGGCACCATCCTGCCGGTGAGTTGGTTCAATGTTTGTTTGGAGCCGAGCGGAGACTTTACAAACGCTGGGCGCAATTCAATTTCGTAGAGCGGCCGGAAATTTTTCGCCGGTTGGCTCGGCAGCCGATGGAGAGGCTTGTGGCGGTCGCGGAGGCTGTTGCCGTGCTGCTTCGAAAGCGGCTAGGAACTGCGGTTTCAGATTTGGACGTACTTGTGGACGCACCCCCGCCGGGCCTGGAGGTCCAGTTCGAAATCGAAATTCGAGATGTGAAACGACAGACTTCTCGACCTTTGGCGGAACTTTCGCCGATGGTTCAGTCATTGGCGAGGGTACAATTTGACGATTATGTCAAACAGGTTCGCGTGTTTCTGCATCCGCGATTGACGGACTTGGCTGAGGACATCGAATCCGAACCGGTTTTGCTCGAGGCACTGGAAAGTCTGGGCCTTTAGCACGCGGCCAGCGATGATGCCTTGATGCGGCAAAATCCTCAATTCGTCGTAGAAAAGATTTTGGATATTTGAGTTATGAATGTCTCTCGAGAAGTTAAAGCCTGGACGCCGGAATCTTGGACTCGCTTTCCCGCGACTCAGCAACCGGAATACCCGAACGAAAACGCGCTGCGAGATGCCCTCAGTCGCCTGGGAAAGTTGCCTCCACTAGTCACGAGTTGGGAG
>JBJTQD010000085.1:0-26618 GCA_046075445.1 Planctomycetota bacterium | reverse complement strand
CGGACAAACGGCCCGCTGGCGACTTTCTTGAAGCCCATTGCCTTGGCTTTTTCGCCCAATTCATGAAACTCTTCGGGCGGAACATAACGCACGACCGGCATGTAGCGGACCGGATCGGGCTGGAGGTACTGACCTAGCGTGAGAAAGTCGCAACCCGCTTGGAGCAAGTCGCCAAGGACTTCGTAAACCTCGTCGTTCGTTTCGCCGAGCCCCAGCATCAGACCGCTCTTGGTTTTGATCGCCGGATTGAGTTCTTTGACGCGCCGCAGCAAGCCGCGAGTCCATGCGTAGTCGCTCTTGGGACCGCGCACCCGGCGATAGAGTCTCGGCACGGTTTCAGTGTTGTGATTGAAGACCTCAGGAGCGGCCTCGATCACTCGGTCCAGCGCCGGCTTGCACGTTACGAAGTCAGGCGTGAGGACTTCGACTGCCGCGCCGGTGCGCTCGCGAAGGGCGATCACGCACTGGTAAAAATGTTCAGCCCCACCGTCGGGCAAGTCATCCCGCGTGACCGAAGTAATGACGACGTGCTTGAGCCCCAATCGAAATGCTGCTTCGGCTACTCGAGCTGGTTCGTCCAGTTCCAACGCGTCGGGGCGACCTCGCCCGACGGCGCAAAAACCGCAGGGCCGAGTGCAGACGTTTCCCAAAATCATGAACGTCGCCGTCTTTTGCGAGTAGCACTCGTTTCGATTCGGGCAGCGAGCGTTATCGCAAACCGTTTCCAGTCGCAATTCGTCGAGCAACCCAGCCGTAAAATGGTTGGCGTTACCCTTGGGCAACTGACGCTTCAACCACTTCGGCAGTCGCTGCAATTGCGCCTTGTCCTCCGGAACTCCAGAGGACTGGCAACCACCGGCGCCGCTGTCACTGGGCAAGTTGACGATTGGAAGTTGAGTCAAATCAGCACCATTTCATTGTCGAACCACTGGAACAGTCGCCACGAATCACTCATTATTATCCCCGAGCCCCCTTTTGAAAAATGGCCCGACCGGGGCGATTCCTTCCACACGGCCGTTTCGCTCCCGACCGCCTGCACGATTTTGGTACCGCGATGTCGAAAAAAAAGTCACCAGCCGCGGCCAAATCACAAACGAAATCGGCTGAACCCGCCGAAGTCACCATTTCCGAGAACCGCAAGGCAAGACACCGCTACGAGGTCCTCGAGAAACTGGAGTGCGGGATCGTGCTCCGCGGCAGCGAAGTCAAAAGCTTGCGAGAACACAAGGTTTCAATCGACGAGGCTTACGCCCGTGTCCGCGATGGCGAACTTTGGCTGGTTGGCGCCGATATCGCCGAGTACAAACAAGCCACCCTCTGGAACCACGAGCCCAAACGAGTCCGGAAACTGCTGGTCCAAAAGCGGCAACTCGACAAACTCTCCGGTCGCACCGTCGAAAAAGGACTGACGCTCGTCCCGCTGCGAATTTACTTTAGCCCCCGGGGCCTGGTCAAAGTCCAAATCGGCGTCTGCCGCGGCAAAAAGCTGCACGACAAACGCGAAACACTGAAAGCGAACGAAGCCCGCCGCAGCATCGACCGCGAAATGAAAAAGCGAAAACGATAAACGGCTGTCAGACCGCCTCAACAACTGAGCCTTTACCCCCTGAACCTTCCTGCCGCCTTCTGCGTTAAACATTTAAGCATCACCCGGGCCCCTGCCCCGTCTGGACCTACAGCCCTCTACGCTCAGTTGATAGACTGTGGCGGCAAGGCAAACGAGCCCTTCAGTGTACTTCGCTCTCATACCCCGGCTCTCAGTTTCGAACGAACGACATTCCGACCGCACATGCTCGCCATCAACAAAATTCGCAAAGCTTTCCGCCAGCCAGACGGCACCGAGACCCCGATTCTCGACGTGCCCGAGTATCGACTCGCTGCCGGTGAACAGTCGGTGCTGATCGGCCCCAGCGGTTGCGGTAAGACCACTTTGCTGCACGTCATTGCCGGCATCACGCGCCCCGACTCAGGACAGGTTTATATCGATGGCGTCGAGTTAACGAAATTTTCCGAGTCGGCTCGAGACCGGATTCGCGCCGATAAACTCGGCTATGTCTTTCAGACGTTTAACTTGCTGCCCGGCTTCTCTGCTCTCGAAAACGTGATGCTGGGAATGACGTTTGCCACCAACCGCTCATCGGGAGACCGAGCCAAAAAATTGCTCGACCGAGTCGGTCTGAGCCATCGGCTGAGCAGCCGCCCAAGCACAATGAGCGTTGGCGAACAGCAGCGGGTCGCGGTCGCTCGAGCTCTGGCCAACAAGCCAAAACTTCTCTTGGCCGATGAACCTACGGCCAATGTCGATCCGAGAAATCAACAACAAATCATCGACCTAATTCGCGATACCTGTCGCGAAGAGAATATTGCCCTGATTATCGTGACCCATGCCATGGAAGTTGCCAAGCAATTCGACCGAGTCGATCGGCTAGATGAACTCAATCAAGTCGTCGCCAGCGCAAGCGCCGCTACCGCAAGCGCCGCCAGCGCAGGGAGTGCTGCCCGATGAACGTCTTCAAAATCGCGCTTCGCAGCGTCCAGTACCGCGGCTTAGGCAGCCTGCTGACGATCATCTCGATGGCACTCGGTGTGATGATGGTCGTCGCCGTGCTCACGATTCACGGCGTGGTCAGCGAGTCGTTCAAAAACAACACCAGCTTCGGCTACAACATCCTAGTGGGTGCACAAGGCGGAAGCCTGCAGCTGACCATGAACTCGGTGTTCTACCTCAGCCAGCCAATCGACACGCTCCCGTACGAATACTATCTCTCTTTCTGCGATGAAAATGTTCGCAGCAAAGAGATGCGAAATTCGATTGCTTACAAGAGCCTCGAGGAAGATCAGCGCGTTTGGGAACTCGCTGCCGCTCAGGCGAGACAACCTGGACTTGGATTTTTCGAACGCCTCGCGGCCGAGATCACCGAGGACGCGATGGTCAAGCAGCGGCTAGATTTCATGGAAATCGATCGCCCCGGCTTCTACCAGCGCTGGACCGACACGGCGATTCCGATTCTTCTGGGTGACTATTACCAGAAAGAGGATTCGGCTTGGAGAGTTTGTGCAACTAACCGGGACTTCTTCGACAAGCTGGTTCTCGATGTCGACAAGCAAAACCATTTTGAATTTGCAGAGGGCCGATGCTTTGACAACTTTGACAAGGAAGTCGGTTACTTCGGCGCCGTTGTCGGCTCGCTTACGGCCCGCCAAGCCAAGCTGAAAATCGGCGACCGTATTCTGGTCACACACGGTGACCCATCATCAGAGAGTTCTCACTTGCACGACCAGGAATTTACCGTGGTCGGAATCCTCGCTCCGACCGGAACCCCGAATGACCGGGTCCTGTTTGTGAACATGGAAGGTTTTTACCTGATCAACGACCACATCAAACCAGTTCGCGACGATTCGATGCTCTCCAAGCCAGCGGTTGTGGAACTCGATCCCTTCGCGGCAGAAGCAGCGGAAGAAGCGGCTGAAGCTGCCGCGAGCAACGCTGAAGCAGGCAAGGCAGACGATGCGAGTAAATCAGAGGAAGGAGCAGCTCTCGCGGCGTCGGATAAAAACTCAACCCCACCTTTACCAACCCAAGTCGATGTGGCCCTGCTGAACCGCACCCCGCTGCCGGTTGAGCATCGGGAGATCACCTCGATTCTGGTGCGCACTTCGAAATACGACGAGTTTAACCAGCTGGGCGAGATGCTACCGCCGAGAATCAAGGAAGGGGAGCTGGCGAATTCGCTGCAATGGTCGCCATTCCGCCCGGTCCGGTCTCAAACGGGCGCTCAAGCGGTCAACCCGGTCGGCGAAATTACCAAGTTCTTCGCCTTTTTCGTCGACCCGGCTCGCTGGCTGCTACTCGGCCTTACCGTCCTGATTTGCGTCGTTTCTGGGCTGAGCATCCTCGTCGGCATTTACAATTCGATGAGCCAAAGGCATCACGAAATCGCCGTGATGCGGGCTTTGGGGGCCAATCGCTCAAAAGTCATGCTCATCATGTTGCTGGAATCGATCCTGCTGGCACTCTCGGGCGGATTACTGGGGTGGTTCGCGGGACACGCTTTAAACGCCGTTTTGGGGCCGCTGGTCGAGGGGCAAACGGGTGTTCCCCTCGGTTTTTGGAATTTCGCACCCAAACTCCCCCTGTCGGAAATCCCGTATGCCAATTACTTTTTGAGCGGACAAATTCTACAATTCGCGGTGTCTCCGGAGCTTTTACTAATTCCGGGACTGATTCTGCTGGCCATCGCTGTCGGTATTTACCCAGCGATCTCCGCGTATCGAACCGATAT
Source organism: Planctomycetota bacterium (assembly GCA_046075445.1). Taxonomy (GTDB): domain Bacteria; phylum Planctomycetota; class Planctomycetia; order Pirellulales; family Pirellulaceae; genus BJ22. The sequence continues at coordinate 22,335 of JBJTQD010000085.1, read as the reverse complement.
CGCCAAATCACTGGGTAAGTGACTCCTCTGAAACGTGGTAACAACTTCGGAAGTTGTTTCTGTAGTTTCGGTAGCCGCTTGGCGATCCAAGTTGACTTCGGATGCGTATGGCTGGACGAATTTCTGCGCGCGAAAGTGCTCTGAGCTTCGCTGACGGCGCAAGTGAAAGACAGTCGGCGTTCAAGTTCCTTGTGATTACGAGGAAGCGAACTGCAGACGAAAAAGGATTACTCGAAATGTTTGCCTTAATACAAAACCCGATGAAAGCATCTATCCGAACCTCGCGGCGATTGCTGCTGACACTGCTGTTGATCGGATTGGCGTTTATCCTGCCAAAGTCATCTCCGGCGAACACCCCGTTGTCCGTGGGTTCGACGGTCAGCTTGGCGGCCAACTCGGCCGCTTGCCCGTTTTGCTCGGCAATCAATATGACTTTCTGGGAGCAGATCAAGAGCCACGACGCCGTAGTCATCGCCAAGTTGATCACGCTCCCTCCACCGGTGGCCGACATCGATGCGGAATTGCCCAAAGCTGAATTCGAAGTTGTCCGCGTGCTGCGGGGTGCTGAGCACATTGAAACAGATGCCATTTTCCGAGTCCTGCTGGTTGGCGAGTACCCTGTCGGACAAGAGTTTGTCGTGATGGGCGTGAATCCTCCCGGATTCGTTTGGTCGACTCCACTGAAGGCCACTCCGCGGGTTGTCGAGTATGTGGAAATGCTCGGCAAACTGCCGGAAAAAGGCCCTGATCGCTTGAACTTCTTTCAAAAGTACTTTGAAGACGAAGAAAGCGTGCTCGCTTTCGATGCGTACGATGAATTCGCCCGAGCGCCTTACGAGGACGTACTCGCTCTCAAAGAGAAAATGGACCATGACCAGTTGGTCAAATGGATTCTCAACCCAGAAACTTCGGTCAACCGCCGTCGGCTTTACTTCACGATGCTCGGTGTTTGCGGCGGACCGCAAGATATTGAGATGCTCGAGCGACTAATACGCTCGGATGATCGCAAAGAGCAAGCTGGCCTGGACGCGCTCGTCTCGTGCTACCTCAAGCTCAAAGGCCCTGATGGTTTGACTTTGATCGAAGATGAATTCCTGAAAAACGATCAGGCCGACTACGTCGATACGCTGGCAACGATTTCCGCACTCCGCTTCCACGGTTCGGAAGAAAAGATCATCCCGCGCGAGCGACTGGTCGCCGCAGTGCGCACTTTGCTCGACCGGCCCAAGATGGCTGATATGGTGATTCCCGATCTGGCTCGGTGGGAAGACTGGTCGGTCATGGAGAAGTTGGTTGGCCTGTTCAAAAATAGCACCGAGGAAACGATTTGGGTTCGCGTGCCGGTAATTCAGTACCTTCAGGTTTGCCCCAAGCCGGAAGCTAAAAAGTACATCGAAGAATTGCGCAAAATCGACCCCGATGCGGTCGCCCGAGCTGCACTGTTCAACGAAATCGATCTCGATGACGAGGCTGATGAAGAGGGCGATCAGCCCAAACAAGGCGAAAGCGATCCAGGCAAAGATGGAGCCAAGAAAGACGGTAAAGACGGTGACTTGTCTTCAAGGGGTGAGTTGGATGTGCCTTTCGAACTGAGCAGTACGACGCCAACCAGCACGACAACGACTAGCATCGGCGCTCAGGACCCGCCAGCATCCGACAAGGCCCCCGCTTTGGGGCCAGTGGAGCAAAAGCTAATGCGAGTCCCATTCGACGCTTCGGCAAACCTTAACCCAAATTTGCCCGAACCGCCGCCGGGAAGTACCGTAGAAGAAGGGGTGAGCATCGCCGGACCTGTATCTCCCGAAAAGGAGACCTTGACCAGCTTGGCCGCTGCTCCCGTGATTCCGGTGGACATTGGGTTAATCGATGTTCCCGGGGCAACCAATTTGCCAATTGCGTCAGCCTCCCCTGCGGCAACCAGCAATTTTCACTTGTGGCGAGTCATCGTCCTGCCGGTGTTTTGCGGCTGCCTCCTGTTCGCACTCCTCTGGTCAGTGATCAATGGCTGGTTCGAGCGGCTGATCTTCTAGTCACGGTAATGAGGGTTGCATGCGAAATGAGCCCTCACTTTGGCCGGACTGAGAATCTCTCACTTCCCACTGACGACTTTTCCGAACAATAAAGCTTACCCCATGAGTAGCTACACGACTGAAAACTCAAGCAGCGGTTCCTCCAAACCGGGTAGTTCGGTGCGGATGACGGCGACCAATTTGGACGAGCAATTTTTACGTGGCGAGGACCAAGAGTCCGGCTATCGCGCGGTCAGCAAGGCGGCGCTCGCTTCTGTCGTCTTTGCTATTCTTGGCAGCTTCTCGATCTGGGCGTCCGTGTTCATCATCCTGCCGCTGCTCGGGCTGGTCTTTGCTCTGATTGCGAGGTCAAATCTTCGCCGCTACCCAGAAGAACTGAGCGGATCGGCCCCGGCAACCATTGGACTAGTCCTCAACCTCCTGCTGTTGATCGGGTCGGTAGGCTTTCACAGCTGGGTCTATGCGACCGAAGTGCCTGAAGGTTACGACCGGATCAGCTTTTCCGATCTCAAGCCCAAGCCTCGTGAATCTTCATTGCCATTCTCGCCCAAGGCTAAAGACCTCGATGGAAAGAAGGTTTTCCTGAAAGGTTGGGTTCGCCCGAGCGATAAGAAAAGCGGACTCAAGAAATTCATTCTCGTCGGCGACTTTGGTTCATGCTGCTTTGGTGGCAGTCCCAAGCCGACCGACGTCGTGGCTGTGGAAATCGTGACCGACCAAACGGTTGATTACAGCCTGATGCAGCGAAAAATCGGTGGCACCTTCCGGCTCAACACCCGCCCCGTTCAAGTTGGAGAAGCCGAAATCCCAGCCTTGTATTACCAGCTCGAGGCCGATTACCTAAAATAGAGCGTGCGAGGAAGCTATGTCACCGCGATGGCTTTCCTTGGAGTTATGTTTCAGTCCAAGCCTCGCCTGCCAAGCTTTTAACCGGGCCCCAAGGGGATCAGGGATTCATGCTTAACTGGAAGAGTCCACCACTGGCCAAGCCTTCAGCTCAATCGCGCTGCGCTGGGTTTCTGAAACGAAGTCTGCTGCTCAGCGCGAAGGCTTCCATCCTGTTCTTCAGTGTCATGCTGACGCTATCCGCTCAGGCGCAAGAACCGGCGACTCCAGACCGGCCTCCACCGGTTTCGCAAAAGGAGGACCGGCCGAAGGTCGAATTCGCCCAGAAGGCGGGTGAACCGAAAGAAATTTCGTTCGACGATTTGGTTTTCGAGATGGAGAAGGGGGGCAAGTTTGAGCGGTCAATGCTCACCGAAAAAATTCTCCAGATGAATGGCGAACAAATTCGCATTCGCGGATTTATTCGCCCCGCTTTCAAGGAAACGGGAATTTCGAAATTTGTTTTTGTCCGAGACAATCAAGAATGCTGCTTCGGACCAGGTGCTGCACTTTACGACTGCATCCTGGTTGAGCTTGGCGGCGAGAAGACCACTGATTACACAGTTCGCCCAATCACCGTACTCGGAACGCTTTACATGAAGGAATTCAAAGGCCCCGACGGGAACATCTGGGCGATCTACCGGATGAAAAATGCTTCAGTCGAGTAGTTTTCGTGCCAATCCCGCCTCGCTCGGCACTAGGGATTTCGCTGCTCCTTCTCTTTGTTTCCCGCGACAACTCTTGCGGGCCCCTGCAGTTAACGGTTTGGCGGTCCTACCTCGGCTCCATGACCGCTGCTAAAATCGTGGGCTCTATCTTTCACTTCGCCATCGGGCAGTCAAATCATGGCAATTTTTGATTGGGTCAGTCGCCGGGTTTTCGACACGGTTCATCGCAACAATCTGGTCTACAACACCTGCTGGGAAGACCCCCGACTGGATCGTCAGGCACTGGAGTTAACTTCCCAGGACAACGTGCTGGTGATCACCTCGGCGGGCTGCAATGCGCTCGACTACGCCCACTGCCAGCCAAATCACGTTTATGCGGTCGACATGAATCCCCGGCAGAACGCGCTGCTCGACCTGAAGAAGGCGGGCATCAAGGGACTAGAGTTTGACGACTTCTTTCGAATGTTCGGCGACGGACGGCTGCCCGGCGCCCGCAAGATTTATCAATCCCGGCTCCGCAGTCTGCTGCCCGATTGGTCGCGCGGCTACTGGGACAGCAAGATAAAGTGGTTCGACAATCCGCGCAGCACGTTCTACTTTCGCGGCACGTCAGGTTTCTTCGCTCGTTTGATGAAGATCTATACCGACAAAATCATCAAGGTGCGCCCTTACCTCGAACGGATGCTCGACACCGACTCACTGGAAGAGCAACAGTCGATTTACAACAAACATGTCCGCAACAAATTCTGGTCGGGCCTTATGAAATTCGCTCTCAACCGCGATACGACCATGGCCATGCTCGGCGTTCCCCGCGCCCAGCGCCGGCAGATCGAATCGACCTACTCGGGCGACCTGGTCAAATACATTCAAGAATGCCTCGAAGGCGTTTTTCTCAAACTGCCGATGAAGGACAATTACTTCTGGCGCGTCTACATGAACGGTTGCTACTCGCGGACCTGCTGCCCCGAGTACCTCTTGGAAGCAAACTTTCAAAAGCTCAAGTCCGGGCTAGTGGATCGAGTCTCGACACACACCGACTCGGTTCAAGGTTTTCTCGAGAAGCACAACGGGACGATCTCCCGTTACATCCTGCTCGACCACATGGATTGGCTCAGCGATCACTTCTTTCCTCTGCTGGAGGGTGAGTGGCAAGCAATCGTCAACCGCGCCGCGCCGCAGACTCTTATGCTCTGGCGCAGCGGCGGGTTCAACACCGATTTCATCCATCAAGTCAAAGTCCAAGTCAACGGAAAAGTTCGCGCTGCCGATGAACTGCTGCAGTACAACAAAGAGTTGGCTGAAAAGCTGCACCAACTGGATCGGGTCCACACGTACGGCAGCTTCTACATTGCCGACCTGAAACTCAACTGAGCATTCAATCACCCACAGCCGTCGACGCGGCCCTCGCAGGAATCACAGCATGGGACTTTGGTCTGATCTGAAAATTCTCTATCACATGGCCTTCAAGCCGGTACGCGGCGGCAGCCATGCAGAGCGGCTGGAGAGTTTTTATGGTGGCCAAGCCAAGGGCTACGACGATTTCCGCAAACGCCTGCTCAAAGGACGCGAGGAACTCTGGAAAGCCCTCCCCAAGCCAGAGGGGGGAGTTTGGGTCGATATGGGCGGTGGCACTGGGGCCAACTTGGAAAACTTTGGCGATGACATCAAACGCCTGAGCAAAGTCTACCTCGTCGACCTCTCCAGTTCCTTGCTGCAAGTCGCCCGCGATCGCTGTCGCCAGAGGGGCTGGACCAACGTCGAATGTGTCGAAGCAGATGCGACCAAGTTTCGCCCGCCCGAAGGTCAAGCAGACGTCGTTACGTTCTCCTATTCGCTGACGATGATCCCGCCGTGGTACGCGGCGATTGAAAACGCGATGGCAATGCTCAAACCGGGCGGCCTCATCGGCGCGGTCGATTTCTATGTTTCGCAAAAGTGGCCCTCCGAAGGACTGCGCAAACACGGTTGGCTCTGCCGCTCCCTCTGGCCTGTCTGGTTCGCATCAGACAATGTCTTTCCCTCGCCAGATCATCTTCCGTTCCTGCGACATAAGTTCGAAACGGTTTGGCTGGATGAACAAACAACAAGACTTCCTTACGTCCCGCTGCTGCGCACGCCCTATTACGTGTACATCGGACGCAAGCCCGCTGTGTGAGAAACTCCTGCCAAACGTGAACAAGCTCCGCTGACTTCCCATTTACACTCATCCGGCCGAGAATCCTGACGATGAACCGCGATAGGCTGCTCCAGCGTTTTCTCCAGTACGTCCGCATCGACACAACTGCTAACGAACAAGCCACCACCTATCCAAGCAGCTCGGGACAACTGGAACTCGGTCGGCTGCTTATCGAGCAATTGAGGCAGATGGGTATCGGCGACGCTCGGCAGGACCAGCACGGCATCGTCTGGGGGACAGTCCCAGGAAATCTCCCCGGCAAATTGCCGGTCGTCGCCTTCAACGCACACGTCGACACCTCTCCGGAGACTTCCGGGGCAAACGTGCAGCCCCAAGTCATCGAAAATTACGACGGCCGGGATTTGGTTCTTCCCGGAGACCGCAGCAAAGTCATCACCTCTGCGGCTTGTCCAGAACTGCTGACCTGCATCGGGCAGACTTTGATCACAACGGACGGCACGACGTTACTGGGAGGTGACGACAAAGCCGGTGTGGCCATCATCATGGAACTGGCTCAGCATCTTCTCGAACATCCTGAAATCCCGCACGGCCCCGTGCGAGTGCTCTTTACCTGCGATGAAGAGATCGGCCGCGGACCGCAGTATGTTGAGATTGCCGAAATCGGAGCCGATGTCTGTTACACGTTTGATGGCGGGTGTGCTAACCAAATCGATCACGAGACATTTTCGGCTGACCTCGCGATTGTCACGATTCGGGGAGTCAACATTCACCCTTCGATTGCCAAGGACCGAATGGTCAATGCCGTGCGTATTGCCGGCAGCCTCCTCGAGAAGCTTCCGCGCGGACTTGCTCCTGAGAAGACGGATGGCCGCGATGGTTTTCTCCATCCCTACACCATCGACGGTGGCGTGGCCCAAGTCGTGATGAGAATTCTGCTCCGCGATTTCGACACGCATCGACTCGCCGAACACGCTGCGGTAGTTCGCGCTGCGGCCGCGGCAACCCAGGTTGAATTCCCCGGCAGTTCGGTCGAAGTCGAGGTTCGTAAACAGTATCGAAATATGGCGGAAGGCCTCGCCAAAGAACCTCGCGCCGTACGATACGCCGCCGAGGCTCACCAGCGATTGGGCCGAGAGCCAGAGTTGTCGATTATCCGCGGCGGAACTGACGGTAGCCAGTTCACTGAAAAAGGCTTACCGACGCCAAACCTTTCTTCTGGTCAGCACAACATCCACTCGCCGCTGGAGTGGGCCTCGCTCGACCAAATGCTGGCCGCTTGCGAAGTCGGCGTCGAAATTGTCCGACGCTGGGGCGAAGACCGTTAACACACAGTCGCATTCGAGCCCAAGATTTTCTTAAAACTCGATCAGCTCTTCGTCGGCAGCGATCCGAATCCGCGGAAAAATCTCCGCCACGGACTGCAGGTCGAGCAGTTCGTCTCGCTCGTCGAGCGGATTGAGATGCACCAAGACGAGTTGTCCGACTTCTGCTCGCCGCGCGACCTCCGCCACGGGAGTGAGACAACTATGGCCGGTCAATTCAGCCCGCTCTTCCTCGCCATCGGGGAAATAGCACTCGTGGACCAGCAAATCGACACCTTTCAACTGGGCGATGTAATCAGAGTCCGGCGCGGCGGTCGTATCGGTCACGTAAGCAAAACTCCGCTTGCCCCAATCAAATCGAAACCCGAAAGATCCCCCCGGATGCTTGAGTGGAAAGACACTTAATCGCCCATCACCGGGTGCTGTTTGTTTTCCCGGTCGCAAATCAGCGAATTCAAACGGCGGTAAAACAGGAAAAAGCTGCCGATGAAAAAGGTTCTCAGTAATCGCCGCTTGTTTTTCAGGGTCACAGTGAACCGTGACCTTTTTGACCGCTCTTTGAAAGAGCACGTCCAGCAAATAAGTCAGACCGACGACGTGATCCAAATGAACGTGGGAGAGGTAGATGTGAAGTTCGGGAGTCTGAATGAGATCGCGCGCCCGAAAAATCCCCGTCCCAGCGTCTAAGAGAATCCCCAATTCCGGAAGCATCAAACAGGCGGTATCCCGTTTGCGCGTCGGATGGTAGCCTGATGTTCCCAGCAAGTGCAGCTTCATCAATCCACCCGACTTCCCCCAAGCGACCTCGACTCCGCCTCAATTATTGCGAACTTTGAGGCAAAAGATAACCAGCCTTCGGGGTTCTAACCCAGCAGCTACGAAATCATGTTGCTATTCGCCCTGACAATTTTCACCAGCGCGTTCCTGCTGTTTCAAGTCCAGCCACTCATTGCAAGGTTCATCCTGCCTTGGTTTGGCGGTGCCCCGACGGTCTGGACCACCTGCATGCTCTTTTTCCAGATCGTACTTTTGCTCGGATATCTCTACGCTGACTTGGTGAACCGCTGGTTACGGCCCCGTGCTCAGGTCATTCTCCATACCATTCTTGCCCTCGTCGCTCTGGTCTTGCTCCCGATCACGCCGAGCGAAAACTGGAAGCCCACCGGTGATGAATCACCCACCCTGCGCATCTTGCTGCTGCTGATGGCTTCGATCGGACTTCCTTACTTCCTGCTTTCGACGACCGGCCCACTCGTTCAAGCATGGTTCGCTCGCTGCTACCCACAGAGGTCGCCCTATCGGCTTTACGCTCTCTCGAATGTCGGTTCACTTCTCGCGCTTCTGACTTATCCGATGGTTTTCGAGCCCCTTTTGGCAACCCGGACTCAGTCCAGTAGCTGGGGTTATGGATTCATCGGTTTCGCCGCGCTCGTGATTGCTACGGGATGGTTTTCACTTCGTCGCTTTGATTCGTCATCAAACTCAGAATCGGTCGAACCGATTGCAATCCCGGTCACGACTTCGCTCACTCCAGCCTCGACCGGCCCAACGATTTGGCAATTGGTCGGCTGGATAATCTTGGCAGCAATCCCCTCGGTATTGCTGCTGGCGACGACGAATCAAATTTGCCAAGAGGTCGCGGTTGTTCCCTTTCTCTGGATTCTGCCTCTCAGCTTGTACTTGATCTCCTTCATCATCTGTTTTGACCGGCCAAGCTGGTACTCGCGTACTTTATTCGGGACGCTCTTGATTGGTTCAACTGCCAGCACGATTTACTGTCTCGCCCGATTTGGTGGTGGTGAATTGTTTATGACCCTCGGGTCTTTGCTGGCGATCCTTTTTGCCGCCTGCATGACCTGCCATGGCGAGCTAGTCCGCCAGCGGCCGGCTCCACGTTACTTGACGATTTATTACTTGATGATTTCAGTCGGAGGCGCACTTGGTGGGAGCTTCGTCGCACTGGTCGCTCCCTCCCTGTTCAAAGGCTTTTTCGAATTGCACTGGTCGATCCTCGCCGCAGTCACGGCGAGCCTTCTGGCGATGCTTTTCCATGGCGGCAAAAACGAACTGGTCCGCATCGCCCTGATCTCCTCAGCTGGTTTACTGGCGGTTAGCTGCGTCTCAATGCTCGACGCTGGGAATGCTAATTATTTCAGCGATAACTTGGCTTGGCGGAGCTGCTGCGCCGTCGCCTTCTGGCTGTTGACAATCATCCTGATCGGCTGGAATGATGAGTGGCGGGGGTACACAAACAGGCGACTCGACAACCCATCACCCTCTCAAACCCAGCCGCTGAATGTCCCTTGGCTAGTCGCCCTCACTCTGATTCTCTCGCTGATCACTGTGGTCTTCCTCTTCTTACCGAAGGTCGCCACCGATTTCTGGCGTGAGGGAGCTTTGGTCTACTTCGTAATCCTCGCTGCCTTTGCCGCTGGCTTCCGGGTCGCATTTGGAATTCCACTGGCTTGGCGTTCCTGGGTCGGAACAATTTTCACCGTCGTCGCCTCGGGCACAGTCGGATTACTGCTATACCAGCAGGCCTATCGCGTCGATCGGAGCACGATCGAAATCCGGAGAGATTTTTATGGGTTGCTCAAGGTCAAGGAGGCAAGTTCCGTAGTCAAAGTGAACGGCCAGCGAGTAGACGAGGGCTTCGTCCGTACACTGGTCAATGGGCGCACACTTCACGGCTTTCAATACACTCGCCCAGACCTCCAAATGCGAATCACCACGTATTACAGCGAAGGTAGTGGGATTGGGCTGGCCATCGCGCGAAATCCGAGAAGGTTGCTTGGCCAACCGCTCGCGATCGGAGTCGTCGGCTTGGGTGTCGGGACTCTTGCCGCTTGGGCCGAACCGGGTGATCGGATCACGTTTTACGAGATCAATCCAGAGTGTATTGAGATCGCGAAAACCAAATTCACCTACCTCACCGAGTCCCCTGCTGAGAAGCAGATCATTCTGGGCGACGCCCGGATCCAAATGGAGAAACAAATCAGAGAGCAGGCTTCGAACGCGGGAATCCAAGAAAAAAACGATGACAAAGAAACTCAAGGACTCTATGACGTTTTGGCGATCGATGCGTTTAGCAGCGATGCCATCCCGCGTCACCTTCTGACTGCTGAGAGCTTTCAAATCTATCGCAAACTTCTCAAGCCGGATGGAATTCTCGCCGTCCACGTTTCCAACCTCCACCTCGACCTTCGCCCAGTCACGCTCTCGCTCGCGGAAGGCGAAAACTGGCCGGCTCGGGTAGTGGAAGACTCGCCCGAAGAGTCGACCGCGCCGGGGCGATGGCAAACCTCAAGCACTTGGATCGTGATCACCAATAATCAGGAATTTTGGGACGACTCTGAAGTCACGGACCGCTCATATGAATGGGACAATCCTTGGCGAATTCACTGGACAGATGATTTCGGTAGCCTCGTCCAAATCTTGCGGGCTCCCAGATGGATGAAGCAGCCAGCCTGGTGGCCCTGGAAGGACTTTTGGTTGAGACGCGAGGATTGACGCTTCCCCAGGCTTCTCCCGTTTTTCTCTCTCAGCGGCAGCAACTCGCCCGCTCCTGCACTACTCGCTAGAATGGTCCGCATGGACCTTTTCACAGAGCAAGAAATGAAAAACAGCCAATCGGTGCGGCCACTCGCCGCGCGGATGCGGCCCCGCTCGTTGAGCGAGTTTATCGGACAGCAGCACCTACTCGCGCCCGGTAGACTTCTGCGGCGGCTGATTGACGCCGATCGCCTCGGATCGGTGATCCTGTTCGGCCCACCAGGCACCGGAAAAACTTCGCTGGCACAGCTCCTCGCCACAGAAACGGGCCGAAACTTCGAGCAGCTCAGTGCCGTGCTGCACGGCGTCAAAGAACTGCGAGATGTCCTCGCCGTCGCGCGGGATCGACTGGCGGTTTCAGCCAAAGGTACACTTCTCTTCATCGATGAAATCCATCGTTTCAATCGAGCCCAGCAGGATGCCCTGTTGGCCGATGTCGAAAATGGAACAGTTACGCTGATTGGTGCGACAACGAGTAATCCCTATTTCGCAGTCAACGGTGCGCTGCTCTCACGCAGCCAATTGCTTGAGTTGCAGCCGCTCTCCGTTGACGAAATGACCGAACTACTGACACGGGCAATTACTGACCGTGAACGAGGCCTCGGGCGGATGGCGATTGAAAGCGATCCGGATGCACTCAAACACCTCGCGACGATGTGCGAAGGGGATGCCCGCCAAGCGCTCTCGATTCTGGAGACGGCCGTTCTCAGCTCCGCCCCGCCAGTCAAACTCTCGCGCGAACTGTTTGACGAGTCACTCGCGCGGCGGGCAATTCAGTACGACGTTACCGGAGACGAGCACTTCGACTGCGCTAGCGCATTGATCAAGAGCATTCGCGGGAGCGATGTCGATGCGGGAATTTATTGGCTCGCTCGGATGCTCGAAGGTGGTGAGGATGTGCGATTCCTCTGTCGCCGGCTCGTTATTCTCGCCAGCGAAGACGTGGGGAACGCTGACCCGCACGCCCTGCCACTGACAGTTGCCTGCTTTCAGGCCTGCGAACAAATTGGACTTCCTGAGTGCCAACTGACGCTCTCGCAAACCGTGGCTTATCTCGCACTCGCTCCTAAGAGCAACGCCGCCACCACCGCAATCAACCAAGCCCGACAAGACGTGCGCGAGCAGAAAATCATTCCCGTCCCCAAACACCTCCGGGATGGTCACTACGCCGGCGCACGCGAGCTCGACCGCGGGGTTGGCTACAAATACGCCCACAATCATCCCGACGGCGTCGTCGCCCAGTCCTATCTTGGAGTCGACCGGGAATACTATCAGCCCGTGCCCCGCGGCTTCGAGAATCAACTGCTTGAGCGAATCAAAACCCTTCGCGAGGCACTGCGAGGCGAAGCCTAGATAGGGGGCTTCTGTGGCCACTGCTAGCAACCGTTACGTCTTCTACCCGTAACTGTTTTGATCTGGAAGCAATTGGGTGGTTTGATTAAAGTCGCCCGGAGCTGAATTTGTGTCGCGTACGATCGGACACGTCAGTTCAGCTGAAAAAGCCAGCCCAAAAAGGGCCAAAGGAAAAGGACGACTAGGGTTAAGACCAAGGCGACAACAAAGAAGGTATTGATTCGAGCTCTCGGACGAAGGGACTTCTGGCAGACCGGGCAAATCAGAGACTCATCGTCGACTTCGCAACCACAATGCGGACACTCGACTTGCTGAAGTTCCTCGGACTCAGACCGCTCCCAATCAGTTGAATCTCCATCCTCTTCAAAGTCTTCTTCGTTCGACATCGTTCTTCTCTGCTTTTGGCTAATTCGTCGAGCCTACTGAATCTCAAATTTAAAATTTCAGGCAACGAAGTTTCGGAATCGGCTGGATTCGTTGATTGGATTCCGAGTGAATCCAACGGTCAAGGAGGACTGCAGTGAACTCGCTTAAAAATACAATCGTCGCCATTCTGTTGCTGGGCGTGTCCTACGGCGTCTATCAGGTGCTGACCAAACCGGAACCCAAGTCGCTCTCGACGGCTGAGTTTCATGCTTTGACTGAGCCAGAGATTCAGGTGCCGGGGAACTTGCTCGAGCCACCTCCTCCTGCTGAGAGCGATGATTCCTTGGGCGAAGCAGCTGTAAGCAGCGCACCTGCCCCTCCGCAATTCACCGCGCCTCCTGTCGAACCACCACCAGCCGCTCCGGCAAGTGAACGTCCGATTACACCCAGCACGACAGGAGCGCCGCCCTCGCAGCCCGCTCCTTGGTCAGCGCCGCCGGTAAACAAACCGCTGCCAGCCAGTGGTCAATCCGCGCCTCCGATCTTTGGTTGGGATACGACAACCTCTTCCGCGCCGTTTGGGTCATCCGCGTCAACGCCACCGGCCAATAATCGTTCAACTGAGTCGCTTCCTCCGTTTCAAAACAGCCCTGAAGTCCCCAAGCTGTCCGCATCGCCCCTAGCTGAGTTGGGTGCCCCCGCAGGGAGTCGACCGATCGGCCAACCGAATATTGCGGAAGCCAATATTCCTGCACAGTCGGGAACCGGTTCGATTGGGCTGACAGGTGCAACGGCCCCCCTGCCTACGCTGGAAAACTCCATGCAGACGGCTCGGCAACTGATCGCCGCCGGACAAATGCGTCAGGCACTGGCGGAACTCACTACCCAGCTTCAAAACCCAGCGCTGACCGCACAAGACCAAGCAACACTTTACAAATGGCTCGACACTCTCGCCGGCAAAGTAATTTATTCGACAGAACACCACGTCCAGAGCCAGCCACACGTTGTTCAACCAAGCGAAACGCTCGCCAGTCTAGCCGACACCTGGCGGATCCCACAGCAATTGGTTTACAACATCAATCGCGAGAAGATCGCTAACCCCTTCGAACTGCAACCGGGCACGGAACTGAAGAAGATTGCCGGTCCCTTCCGAGCGGAGATCGATCGCACATCCCAAACCGTAACACTATTCCTCGACGAACTTTACGCCGGACGATTCAAATGCGTCTCGGTAGCCGCTGACATGCCCGCAGGCAACTGCCGCGTCGAGAACAAGATGGAAAGCGGGCATCCCGCAGGGCAATTCCTCCTGCAGACCAACAACCCCGCGGTCAGCTTGCACGCTCAGCCCGCTGCGGGCTCTCCCAGCGGGTGCTGTTTCACCCAAGGCGATGCGCGAGACCTGTTTTGGATCCTCTCCGTTGGGTCGGAAATCAAAATTACTCGCTAAGGCGATGCCCGTCTCTCGGATTGCCGAAACCCTACTTCTCTAGGGCGGCAAGTTCGCGGGTAATGGAACTCGTGGGACTCGTGGGACCATTGGGACTCGTGGGACCATTGGGACGGGGATAATATTGCGAGAGTCGAGGACACGCCCCCGCATTCCGCATTTCACCGCGGCTCTCTCCGCGCGCTGCTTGCTTGCCTCCTTCCCAACGGCGACAATCGGTATCTATCGCACGATGCCCACCTCTCTCTTTCTTGCACCGTATTCCTTTTTATTGACATCAAGAAAACCATGACCACTTTTCGGAACCGCTACCTGCGGAACACATCGCTACTGCTGCTTTGCTGCCTTTGGTTCAATGGAGCGGCCTCCGGACAGCAGGCTCCCCTGGCAGAGCGCTATGATAAAAGCGAGTTCGAGATCACAATGCGCGATGGGACCAAATTGTTCACGGCCGTCTATACGCCGAAGGACAAATCCCGCAGCTATCCGTTCATGATCAATCGAACCTGCTACAGCTGCAATCCTTACGGTGTGGAGAACTACCCCGGGCGGATCGGACCGTCAAAGGTGATGGAGGATGAAGGCTACATCTTCGTCCGGCAAGACGTTCGCGGACGCTGGATGTCCGAGGGCAAATTCGACAATATGCGGCCACATGTCCCCGGGGACGAGTCGATTGACGAGAGCTCTGACACTTGGGACACCGTCGAGTGGCTGATCAAAAACGTGCCCAACAATAATGGCAAAGCGGGAATGTGGGGCATCTCTTATCCGGGCTTTTATTCAGCAGCCGCGTTGCCTGAGCACCACCCTGCCCTCGTCGCGGTCTCACCTCAGGCGCCGATTTCCGACTTTTTCTTCGACGATTTCCATCACCAAGGCGCTTATCTGCTTAGCTACTTCATGGCCACACCGACCTTCGGCTACCAACACGCAGGACCGACGAAACAAAAGTGGTACCCAGAAGTCTCTCCCTCTTCGCAAGATGGCTGGCAGTTCTACATGGACCTCGGTCCGCTGAAAAATGCAGACAAGTACTTCGGACAAGACAATTTCTTCTGGCAGGAAATTGTCTCCCACCCGAACTATGACGAGTTCTGGCAAAAGCGTTCCATTCTGCCACACCTGAAAAATGTCACTACTAACGTGCTAGTCGTTGGCGGACTGTTCGATGCCGAGGATCTCTACGGCCCACTGAACATTTACCGCGAGTTGGAAAAGAATAATCCCGGAATGCACAACACGATTGTCATGGGCCCCTGGGGTCATGGCGATTGGTCGCGTGGCTCGAGTTTCCAGCGGGTTGGCTACATGCCTTTCGACCGCGAGACGGCGATCGGCTACCAGACCGATATCGAAGCGCCGTTCTTCCGCCATTTCCTCAAAGGCGAAGGCCCTCGCCCCGACGTCGAAGCTCGTTTTTATGACACGGGCAGCCGTCGCTGGAACACCTTCAGCCAGTGGCCACCCGCGAACGCCGAAGCGAAAAAACTCTACCTGGCACCGAATAAAAAACTGGCCGATGAACCCTCCAGTGAGAAAGAAGGCTTCGTCGAGTTTGTCAGCGACCCAGCCGATCCAGTCCCTTACCGTGAACGCAAAGACATTCGCCTCCAGTTCACCCCGCGCGAATACATGACCGACGATCAACGGTTCGCAGCCCAACGCCCCGACGTGCTGGTGTTCGAAACTCCAGTGTTGACCGAACCAGTCACTCTCGCCGGCAACCTCGCGGCAAACCTGTTCGTCTCGACCGACCAAAGCGACGCCGATTGGATCGTCAAGCTAATTGATGTCTTCCCAGAAGATCACCCTCAACTGCCGGGCACTCCCGAAGGAATCAATTTGGCCGGATACCAATTCATGGTGCGCAGCGAAGTCTTCCGAGGCCGATTCCGCAACAGCTTTGTTACCCCCGAACCCTTCAAGCCGAATGAAGTCACAGCGGTCAAAGTCCCCCTGCAGGATATTCACCACACCTTCAAACCCGGCCATCGAATCATGGTCCAAGTCCAAAGTACTTGGTTTCCATTGATCGATCGCAATCCTCAAAAGTATGTAGAGAACATCTACAAGGCATCAGCTGAGGATTTCGTCTCCGCCAGGCATCGGGTTTATCACTCGGCGCAGGCTCCCAGCCACATTGAAGTGCTGGTCATTCCGCAGAAGTAAAGCCCAAGTTAGCCGAAGCTCGCGTCTAGCGGAGCTTCTCCACCGCAGCCTTCAGCGAGTCGACGAAATGGTCGACCTCGTCGATCGTGTTGTAAAGATAAAAGCTAGCGCGGCAACTCGCGCTGAGTCCCAGCTTTTCATGCAGTGGCATGGTGCAATGATGCCCAGACCGAACGGCGATGCCCTGCAGGTCGAGCTTGATGGCTAGGTCTTGTGGGTGGACTCGGTCAACGGCAAAGCTGACGATCCCGGCTCGCTCGTGCCGTGGCCCCAACAGCCGGATCCCCTCGACCGCCTGCTCCATCCGCTCCATCGCCCGAGCGACCAAGAGCCGCTCATGTCGCTGTATCGCCTCAATTCCAACCACCCCGAGATAGTCAATCGCCGCGTGCAGACCTGCCGTCTCGACAATCGGAGGCGTCCCGGCTTCAAATCGCGCAGGAACCTCGCCGGGAGTAAACCCATCCCAAGTAACCCGGTCGATCATGCTCCCACCGCCGAGGAACGGTGGCATCGAATCGAGCCGTTCAAATTTGCCGTAGAGCACGCCGATTCCTGTCGGCCCAAGCATCTTGTGTCCACTGAAAGCAACAAAGTCCGCTCCCCAGCGTTTCACATCGGTTGGATCGTGCGGCACATGCTGAGCCGCATCGACAACCGACAGGACTCCCTGCTCGCGGGCCAAGCGGCAAAACTCTTCCACTGGACTCACCGTAGCCAGAACGTTCGAGACCGCCGCGAAAGCAAATACCCGAGTCTTGGGTGTTAGCGCCCGTCGCACAGCTTCAAGCTGGACGATTCCGTCTTGGTCGATCGGAACAAAGCGAACTCGCGCCCCAGTCCGCGCAGCCAGCTGCTGCCACGGGACCATGTTCGAGTGATGCTCCAGTTCGGTCAGCAGAATCTCATCGCCGGGTCGCAGCGATTGGTCGCCCCATGCGCGAGCCACCAAATTGATCCCGGCTGTCGTACCCGAAGTAAAAACAATCTCCCGAGGATTATCGGTTCCCAGAAATCTCGCAACGGCAGCCCGCGCCGCCTCGAATTGCATCGTGCTCTGCTCACTCAACCAGTGATTACCGCGATGCACATTGGCATAAGTCGAACGGTAAACCGACGACATCGCATCGATTACCTGGACCGGCCGCTGAGTTGAAGCTGCATTGTCGAGAAAAACAAGTTGTCGCTGACGATGGATCTTCTGCTGGAGAATTGGAAAATCTCCACGCCACTTTTCTGGGTCTAATGTCATCCCTACTCTCTGTTTTGGGCACAAGCCCGCGAGTTGCCTTAAGCAAAAGTTACTGCGGGTATCGTCACCAATAAAAATCGAATTGCCTCAACGTTGGGTCCAATCCAAACCTGACATCCGAGCCAGTGCCAATTGGAGGGCGTGCGTTCCCAAACGACCACCGCCTTGGGCCTGCAACGCAACATAAAGCTGATGCGCCAAGGACAGCCCCGGCAGTGCCAACTGCATCCGCTTTGCTTCCTGTAACACGATCCCCATGTCTTTGACAAAATGCTCGACAAAAAAGCCGGGATCAAAGTTGTTGCCGATGATTCGGGGCCCGAGGTTCGAAAGCGACCAACTCCCCGCAGCCCCACTGCCGACCGACTGCATGACTCGTTCCAGGTCAAGACCAGCTCGATGGGCGTAGAGGAGTGCCTCGCAAACGCCGATCATGTTGGAAGCAATCAGCGTTTGATTGACCATTTTCGTGTGCTGCCCACTGCCGGCCGGACCTTGGTAAACGATCGTTTTTCCCAAGGTCTCGAACAGCGGTTGCCATCGCTGGCACGCCGACTCATCGCCCCCCAGCATGATCGAGAGCGTCGCATTTCGCGCGCCGACATCGCCGCCTGAAACGGGCGCGTCAATTGCATCGATTCCGCGCTCGCTGGCGAGCTTCGCCAATTCCTTTGCCAGCGATGGTTCGCTCGTCGTGAAATCGATCAACGTCGCTCCCCGTCGCATCGCCCCGAGAGCCCCTTCGCTTCCGAGGTAAACTTCTCTCACATCGCTGGAAACCCAACCATCGAGCAAACCACATCGGCTCCCACAGCAACCTGGGCCGGAGTCTCGCACCAAATCGCGCCTTGACTCAAAAGCTCAACTGCCTTGTCGCGACTCCGCGTATAGACTCGGAGCGGATAGCCAGCACGCATCAAGTGGCCGCACATGCTGCGCCCCATGACTCCCGTTCCAATCCAGCCTACCGTCGGCTTGTTCGCTTCAGACATAAAACGGGGTGCTCCAAAATTATCCAAAAATGAGTCAATCTCCCTGACTACGGAATCCAGCTGCGTCAGCAAGCTTCACAGTATCCACGCACTCATGAAGCGAGCAGCCCGTCGCTAATCCCATTCAGGTCGCTTGAGCAGCTCAGCGACGATAATCGACTGTCGCAAGGCCTGAGGAGAGCGAAGCAATTCGGCGATCGTTTGCGGGGCGACTCTGGCTGCGGGAACTCGCGGCTTCGGCTCAGTCGGTTTGCCCTTCTTCGGCTCGCCCCTACTTTGGGACTCAGCCAAATTCCCGACTTCATGGTCGAACTTCTGCTGGACCCGGTCTTTAACTTTTTTTCCAGTTTGGCCAACGCGCTCTCCGAGTTTCCTCGTATGCTGGGCGATCTCACCAGCTCCAGCGTCGATGTGCTTCTGCACATGTTCCGCTACCGATTGTCCGCTGGGAAATGGATCTGGCTCATCGGGAGCATCAAATCCACCCGCCTCGATCGTCCGCGGTTGAACAACCGGCCGAGTCATCTCTGCTTGACGCTCCACAGGCGGAGATTGCCGAGGAGGATTTGGCTGAACGGATGGTGGCTGAGCACCTCCGCGCTGACCCTGTTGCTGGGCCGCGCGGCGCTCTGCCGCTTTTCTCAAGAATTCCTCAATGTCCCGCGCCATGTGATCCGTCTTTTTTTCAAGCCCTATCGACCAAGCCAATCAACCCAGCGCGTTACTGAGCAGTCTCTGCCGTCTTGACCGTATTCACAGTGCCGCTGGCAGCCACTGACTTGCGCATTTCGGTATCCGCTTCAATGTTCCGCAGTTTGTAGTAATCGAGGATGCCCAATCTTCCAGAGCGGAAACTCTCGGCAATTGCCCGCGGCACCTCAGATTCCGACTGAACGACCTTGGCACGACTTTCTTGAATCGAAGCGACCTTTTCTTGCTCCAAAGCCACGGCATGAGCCCGACGCATTTCGGCTCGTGCACGAGCCACGCGGGTATCCGCTTCGGCCTGGTCCGCCTTCAAGCGTGCACCAACGTTCTCGCCCACGTCGATGTCGGCAATGTCAATCGAAACGATTTCAAATGCAGTCTGCGAATCGAGACGGCGAGCCAACACGGCTTTGGAAATCCGGTCCGGATTCTCCAGCACCACCCAGTGGTCTTCTGCCGAGCCAATCGCACTGACGATACCTTCACCCACGCGGGCGATGATCGTCTCTTCGGTCGCACCACCAATCAATTGTTGCAGGTTCGAGCGAACCGTCACCCGAGCCGTCACCTTCAATTGAATACCATTCTTGGCAACCGCATCGAGCGAACGCCGTGAAGATCCTCGCGGCGGGCAATCGATCACGCGAGGATAAACGCTGGTCTGAACCGCCTCGAGCACGTTACGGCCTGCAAGGTCAATCGCGGTCGCTTCGCGAAAAGTCAATTTGATAGTTTTAGCTTTATTCGCAGCAATCAAAGAGCGAATGACCAAGGGAACATTGCCGCCCGCCAGAAAGTGCGCCTCCAGCGCTCGAGTCGTCAACTCCGGGTCATTCAAACCCGCTTGCACAGCCATGATCTTGCTCGGAACGATCACGCCCGGCTTAACATGCCTGAAGGTCATGCCAATCAAGTCCCAAAGGCTGACCTTGGCACCCGTGAGGAAAGACTGAATCCACCAGCGGAAGTAAGACAGAAAAATCGAGAAGACAACCAGAAGGACAAGTAGCACGACAAAAATAGCCACGATCAGAGCAACCTGACCGGGCTTCAGTGCCTGCTGGGCGATCAAACTTTCCAAAAAGAAATTGACGCGAGTCAAACTCGGGAGCGCAATCTGGTCCATGGCCCGTTCCGAAAAAGTAAAACAACGAGACGAAAAAAGCGGCGCAAGACAAGGCTGTCCCACGCCGCCTCAAATTCTAACTGATTTCCCTCCCCCGCCACAGAACCGGCCTCAGACCGGCCCTTTTATAGGGAAATTCAGAGCTGGCTCCCCTTGTCAGGCCTAGCGGCGAGCAAGCGGGTGCTTTAGCGGCAACCAGGCACCATCTTGGTGACTACTGGCGACCGCCTGCTCGATGAAGTGCATCCCTTCCACGCCATCCTTCACGTTTGGGTATATGGTGTTGGTCTGCTCAACCGTTTGCCCCGCCGCCCGGGCACACATCGCGTCATAGGCCGAACGGTAAACATTCGCAAACGCCTCAAAGAAGGCTTCAGGATGCCCGCTGGGCAAACGACAGGCCCCCGCACCGCTCTGGTTCATGAAGGGAGCATTCGGATCGCGGGTGTAAATCCGATGCGGCTGGCCATTCTGACGAACGATCATCTCATTCGGATTCTCTTGCCGCCAAACCAGTGAACCCTTGGTTCCATCAATCTCGATAAAGAGATCATTCTCGCGACCATGGCTGATCTGCGAGGCCGTCACGGTCCCCAGCCCGCCATTCTCAAATTTAATCATGGTCGTGCCGTAATCGTCCAACTGTCGCCCCGCTTCAAACGTTCGCAGCTGGCAGCTGATCTTCTCTGGCAGCAAACCGGTCATGTAGCGAGTAAGGTTGTAAGCGTGAGTCGCAATATCACCAAAACAGCCGGCAATGCCGCTGCGTTTGGGATCGGTTCGCCACGCAGCCTGCTTTTGATTGCTTTCTTCGAGTCGCGTGCGCAGCCAGCCTTGAATATAGAACGCCCGGGTCGCCTGAATCTCACCGAGTTCACCGCTGAGAATCATCTCTCGCGCCTGGCGGACCAGCGGATAGCCTGTGTAGTTATGAGTCACCGCAAAGACGACTCCCGACTTGGCAACAGCAGCAGCCAAATCCTCGGCCTGCTTTAAATCGAACGTCAGTGGTTTGTCACAAACGACATTAAAGCCCGCCTCAACTGCGGCCTTGGCAATCTCGTAGTGCGTATGATTCGGGGTTGCTACCGAGATAAAGTCGACTCGTTGGTCTGCGCCCAGTTGCAACTCGCGATCGATCAGCTCCCGATAAGAACAATAAGCCCGGTCCGCTGAGATGTCATAATCTGGAGCCGATTCTTTGGCTCTCGCAGCATCGGAAGAAAGAGCTCCTGCGACTAAAGCCGCACGATTGTCCAGCACCGCGGCCGTGGCATGCACTCGACCAATGAAAGAACCTTGTCCACCGCCGACCAAAGCCATTCGCAGTTTGCGATTCAGAGGTTGATTGATACCCATTTCTCTCTCGTCTCTCTGTTTTCTGTTCTAATTTTGTCCGCTTACTAACTAAAAAAAGGCTGCTGGAGAGATGAAACTTCTCTACTCCATTGCTGCGTAAAGGGGCAACCGCCAAACAGCCGAAACCCACGATAATTCAGCCTGTTCAGCGAAACAAGCAGCCAGCGAATTCAGCTGGAACGCGGGAAACAATGACAATGTTCGACCTGGCATCCCGCTCTCAAGCGTTACTCAGTCAGCTCGTCCAATTCGACTTCTTCATCGTCGTCCTCGGAATGGCTCTTTGACTTGCGGCCTTCATCGGCCGATCGCATCTGAACAAACATTTTCAGTGCATCCAACAGTTTCAGCAGGTCGGCCTGAGAGATCTCTTCCCAGCCCGCAGACTTATGGCGCACGATCGCCAGCTTGAAAGCCGAAGTTGCTTCCGCCAAATCTTCAGGCAGGTCGCGGAAACTTTCGAATAGCCTCGATGGCGGTAATGTTTCCAAACTCTCTGCGCTAACCCAGTCAGCACCTTCAGCGGTCGCCTCGCCTTTGCGTTTGGACTCGCCGAAATCAGGCCCCTCATCCAATGGTTCGGACTGAAAACCAGGTTCGCGTCCGCGCGTCGCCGCTTCAGTCTCCAGTTCACGCGGACTCACAGCCGAAACTTCCTCGTCGGTTTCCGAGGAAATGATTTCGCGGTCTGAAGGTTCTTCGCCTGCTGGTTTGCCCAACGACTCCCATCGTTTGGTCCTCATTTGCGAAACCGACCAACGATTCTGTACCGCGCCTTCCAGCCACATCTCGGCGTCATTCCACTCGAGCGCAGCGTAAAAGTGGCTCCAGAAAATCCCGGCGTAACTCTCAAACACATCACCGAACTGTTCCCAAGTTCGACGCAGTCGCCCAACATGCTGCGGCGTGACACCACCGACGATTTGACTCCAGACTTCATCGCTGTAAGCCGAGGGCGCGAAG
>JBJTQD010000084.1:0-4090 GCA_046075445.1 Planctomycetota bacterium | reverse complement strand
CGACATGTTGTTCGACGTTGCGCCGGGTGGGCCGGGCACCGGCGGTTTTCATCCATTTTTATTCGATGCAGCAAACAGTTCCGGTTTGACAGCGGCTGACATCAAGAATATTCAAGTCAGCGCCAATGGTTTGAGCCTGATCGTCGACGTGGCTAATTTTGAAGCTGGCGACAAACTCGCTTTCACAATTGACATCGATGAAGTTGAAGGAAATCAGCTGGACAAAATTGCCTCGGGCGTGGAGTTCGAAGAGACTAAGTTTACAGCGTCCTTTGAAGATGCCCATTACAGTTTCAGTCCGAGAATTATCACGGCCAGCAAGCAGCTGGAAAACAACGTGATTCAGTCGCAGCAGTCGGGGACGTTTTACGACTACTACGACAATCTGCTGGCGGCAGGAAGCCAAGTTGGCGGCGCGACGATCGACTTAAGAGCGGACAATGACGACGGTCAGGCGGACCGCTCGGCGGCCACGATCTTTGCATTCAACCTCACACCAAAGCCGGTAACACTAAAGGGAAGCGTCTTTACCGATCCGAGCATTGGTTGTGGACCGCAGGGGAGTTTGGTCGGGATCGGCGGCGTTGAGTTGAATTTGGAGCGTTTGAACACGCTGACCCAGAAATATGAATGGGTTGCCAAGACGTCTACAAATGCTACGGGTGCTTATGAATTCGGTGAATCACTCGGACTGGTTCCGGGGACATACCGGATCGTACAAGCCCAGCCACAGGATTTTCTCGATGTCTCGGCAAAGGCTGGTACGGTCAACGGAACGACCTCGGGCAGCGTCGACGTCGATTCGAGCGGAAACAAGAATATCATCACGGGAGTCAACATCCCCTTGGGCGGGATTGCGGCGACCGGTTACGACTTCCTCGAAGTGAGGCCGATCGCGCTTTCGGGGCGAGTTTGGCATGACCGAAACGACAATGGCAAGTTGGATTTGGGGGAAGAGGGAATCGCGAACGTCTCAATTCGCGTAACGCGGACTGGAACGGGTGACTCGAGTCGTCCGGATCCGTTTCTAAGTCAGAATTTTCCAATCGTGGTTAAGACTGCGGCGGACGGTACTTACTCCGTTGAAGGCCTTCCGCCGGGTTTGTACGAAATTGTCGAAGTCAGCAACTATCCGCCGGGAGCAAATCCGCTGGCGGGCTTTATTGATGGACAAGACTCACTCGGGATGGTGGATGGTCAGCCGAGTGGTATTTCGGGCAATGATCAATTCACGCAAATCAAAGTCTGCGCCGGAGAGTCGGGAGCGGAGTTTAATTTTGGCGAATTGAAGCCGGTATCGATTGGCGGCTACGTAGGGTTAGCAACTCCAGAGGGGGATTGCCTGCGGTTTGGGCAACCCGGTTTCCAAGGGATCTCCGGGGTCACGATTCAGTTGTATGACTTGGCGGGTACGCTGTTGCGGACCACCCAAACCGACGCCAATGGCAAGTACGAATTCGCTGGTCTGAAGAATGGCGTTTACTCGGTGGTTGAGGTCCAGCCCAATGGCTACCTCGATGGCGGTGAGATGCTGGGAGTGGTTGCCGGACAAGCCAATGGTAGCAAGACCGAAAACGACCGCTTTACGGGGATCACCTTGACCAGCGGGCAGGCTGGTGTGAATTACGATTTCTGTGAGCATTTACCCGCCAAGATTTGCGGTTTGGTGTGGCACGATCGAAACGATAACGGCTCAATCGATTCAGGCGAGGAGCCAATTGGGAACGTGCTGGTCGAGTTGTTCGACAAGCAAGGCAACCGCGTTTCGCAAACCTACACTGACGTGCTTGGAAAGTACTGCTTTGAAAACCTTTACGCAGGTGAATACTGCGTGAAGGAAACCCAGCCCGCTGGTTACCGAGATGGCAAGGATTCACTCGGCACGATTGCTGGCGTGAGTGTTGGCGAGGCGCAGGGTGACACATTCTGCAAAATTTTGATTAAGGGTGGTCAAGCTGGTGTGAATTACAACTTCGGAGAGTTGAAGTTGGCCAGCCTTTCGGGATATGTACTGGTCGACAAGAACGGAAACTGCTTGTTTGACGCGAGCAAAGGTGACCAGCCGCTCTCAGGTGTAAAGTTGGAACTATTGGGTGCCAACGGAGAGGTGCTGAAGACAACGACCACTGGTGAAGATGGGCGTTATGAGTTCAAAGACCTCTTGCCGGGTGTTTATTCGGTTCGACAGACCCAGCCAGCGGGCTACTTTGATGTGGGCCAGGCGATTGGGATGGTGGATGGACAAGAGGGATCGGGAGACGCATCGGGCAAAAACCTGATTTCGGGAATCAAGATTGGCTCAGGCGAGGCGCTGACGGAATACAACTTCTGCGAGGACTTGCCCGCTCAAATCGAAGGGCGAGTTTGGGAAGATGGTCCGGTGTTTACGACGAGCGATGGAAAACTGCCGAGTGATTATCGCGGACAGCGGGACGGAATTTATCAGCCTGGGGTCGACAAGCCGTTGCCGGGCGTGAAGATGAGGCTTTACTTCTACGTCGATCCGGTTGCGGGTGAATTGAATCCCCGCCCGGTCACCTTGAAGGAAGTCATGCCGGGAATTTATCCGGAGCTTGGAGCCAATCCGGATACAGCCGTTTCGGTGCTGACCGATGCGCAGGGTTTTTACTCTTTCAAGGGATTGCGGGCAGGCTCGTACATCGTTGTGCAGGAGCAGCCAACTGGGTATACCGACGCGAACGACATTGTTGGTTCAACGACAGGCTTCTCGTTTAACTCGATTGACGAGGCTTCGTTAGCTCCGGAGTCGGTGTTGAGTACGTTCTCAACCAGCCAAGTGATGGATTCGATTGTGAACATTCAGGTCGCATCGGCTGGAATCTCGGTCCGAAACAACTTTACCGAGGTCCGTGCCGTCGCTAATCCAACGATTCCATTCCTGCCACCTCTGCCGTTGAATCCGCTGACACCAGCAGGGCCGCGTGCCGAGCTTGGTGGCTGGTATCTACCGGGTTTAGGTGGAGCGACTGGTTTGTTAGCGTTTGCCGGGCTGGACCGAACAATCGTTGGCAAGTTCGCGATGGGCGGGATGGAGACGCCTTACACTTGGCACTTGAGCGTCGTGAATGCTGGTGCACCGCGGGCGATTGGTGAATCGGACTCGGCTCAGACCGAGTGGTTGCAAGCGACCTTCATCCGAACGGACGATTGGAATCGTTTTGAGATGAACGAAGCCCATTGGTCGTTCTCAACAACTGACGAGCAAGCACTCAAGAAGTTGAAGAAGGACATCACTTTCGGCATGGTGGACGGTGTGCCGTTGTCGGGTGACTTTGATGGCGACGGAGCCGATGAAGTTGCCATTTACAAGGATGGCTACTGGCTGCTCGATTTGAATCACAATGGAGCTTGGGACGAGAAGGACTTGTTGGCTCGGCTTGGAAAAGAAGGTGACCAACCGGTTGTTGGTGACTGGGATGGAGATGGTAAAGACGACATCGGGATTTATGGACCGATGTGGCAGGGCGACCCGGAAGCGATCGTACGCGACCCAGGTTTGCCAAACCCAGACAATCTGGCTTACACCAATCCCAAGAATGTTCCGCCGATGGTTGCAGAGAGCACAACCGGCGCCCGCACGATGCAGTTGACCGCATTCGGTCGGCAACGGACGGATATTGTGGACCACGTTTTCGGTATCGATGAATACCGACATGTTGCTGTGACGGGAGACTGGAACGGCAGTGGCACGCGTTCGATTGGCACGTTTGATGGTGGAGCTTGGCGGTTGGATACCAACGGCGATGGCCGGTTCGACCACTCCGATGTGTTTGCCTCTTACGGCGAAGAGGGTGATGTACCCGTCGTCGGCGACTTTGATGGTGACGGAATCGAAGAGATTGCCATCTACCGTAACGGTCTATGGGTAATTGATACCAATGGCAACCGGCAGATGGATGAGGGCGACCGCCGATTCCAATATGGTGAAGCCGGCGATTTGCCAGTGGTTGGCGACTGGGACGGCGATGGTCGCGATGATGTCGGACTTTATCGTCGCTCGAACTCAGCACAATAGTTTCCACGCCGCGAATCGCATTTTGAGGTGTGAATGGAAACCGAGGAGCCATTT
>JBJTQD010000083.1:0-7777 GCA_046075445.1 Planctomycetota bacterium | reverse complement strand
GTCGACATGGGGCTGGACCGCTTTTTCAAAATGGACTTTGCTCAGCGGCTGATCGTTTGGATTCTGGTTCTGGCCGTGGTTGCGGGATGGCTCGTTTGGCGAGTGCTGCGACCGGTGACGAAGCAAGTCAGCGACGATGCGCTGCTGCTTCAAGTCGAAGCGAAGAATCGCCAGCTGCAACAGAAGGCGATCACCGGCTATCAGCTTGCCCGGGAAACGGATTTCGCTCAGCGCGGCGTCTCGCCAGAGTTGGCTGAAGCAGCGATTGCGGCCGGAGTTCGCGAAGCGCAGTCGATTGACTTCGGTTCGGTACTCGACCAGGTTCGCGGGCGACAGAATTGGATGATGCTGCTTTCAGGATTAGCGGCTGTGGCGCTGCTTGGTGTTGGTGTCGCGCAGACCGATTTCCTGAAGACTTGGTTTCGGCGAAATGTCATGTTGACCAACGACCAGTGGCCGTTGGCGACCAATCTGCAAGTCGTCGGAGCCGACGCGGGCAAACTGACCCTTGCTCGGGGAAGCGACCATCGGCAAGTCGTCCGGATCACGCCCGAAAGTTATGTAACGAATGTTCCGGTCAGCCTTGAAGTCGACGCTCCCGGCGGACGGACGATTCATTTGATGAAAGCGACAGGCCGTGACGATGGACGCGAGCACGCGTTCGTATTTCACAGTGTCAGCTCCGAGTTTCGCTTTCGCGCCTTGGGCGGAGATGCGGTCACCGACTGGATCAATGTGCAACTGGTCGAGCCGCCGGCGATTGCCAGTTTGGAGTTGGAATCGATCTTGCCGAGCTACACGGGTCGCGAGCGGGAGAAGCTCGAAGGGGCTGGGCCGCACAGCGTTCTGACGGGCAGCCGGTTGCAAGTTCGGGTGACCGCAAATAAGCCGCTGGAGTCTTGCTCGCTGCAATTGGGAGAAGAGCGGATTACTTTGACGGCCACTGATGAGAAGAAAGAACGCTTTGAAGTCTTGTTGCCGCACAATTCCGCTGCGAATGCACCAAATGCAGGTGTGGCCGGTGGCAAATACGAATTTCGTTTGAAAGATGCGGGTGGGCTGGAGAACCTTCGGGAATTCTCATTCACCGTCAAGACACGCGAGGATCGAGCTCCGGATGTCCGCGCCAGCTTGCTCGGGATTAGCGGCTTGGTCGTGCCGCGAGCCATCATTCCGACTTCCTACAATGCGATTGATGAATACGGACTGACTTCGATCGCGTTTGACTGCCACTGGACAACCGAGGGGGATGCGGCTGGGCCTAATTCCTTGGCTGTCCCGGTTGCCAGTTTTTCGGGAACGCCTGCGACGCCGGAGAAGCAGGATGTGGCTGTTCTGGAACTGGAGTCGATGAAACTTGTTCCGGGGACCAGTTTGCGATTTGTGCTGCAAGCGACTGACAACCAACCGGGTGGTCTGGGCGTGGGGAAAAGCCGCGAATTTCTGTTGCGGGTCGTGACCGAAGAGGAACTTTTAGCCGACCTTCTGCGTCGAGAGATTGACCAGCGCAAGTCGTTTCAAGCTGCCTACGATGCTCAGTTGGAGATTGTTAGCCAGACGCGGCAACTCGCTGCTGCGTCAGGAGACAAAGTTACTCCGGCCCAGTTGCGTGAGCAGCGACAAAGCGATTTGCTCGGAATCCATCGCGGTCAACGATCTGTCGGCACGGCGATTGATTCGGTTGCCAAACGATTCGAGGAATTTCTGGTTGAAGTTCAGAACAATCGGCTGGATGAAGAGACCAAGAAGGTCGATCCAAATCGAACAATTGAAGCCCGCTTCGATAACGAAATCATCAAGCCGATCCGTCAACTTGATCAGGAAGAGATCTCTTCGGCGGTTCGCAATCTCGACAATTGTCGCCGGAACTTGGACAACCCCGCCGAGTTAACCAAGGCGGTGGGTGAAACGGCCGTTGTGCAGGAGCGGATTTTAGAGCGCATGCGAACGGTGTTGGCTGCGATGGAAGACTCGGAAAATTTCCAGGAAGTTGTCAACAAACTTCTGGAAATCAAACGGGCTGAAGAACGGATGCAGCAGCAGTTGAAGCAGAAAGAAACGCCGGCTGATATTTTCGATGAACCAGGCAAAGACAAACAGGCACCAGCCCCAGCGCCATCCAAGGGAGTATTTGACGATGACAAATCCTGAAATTAAATGGAATGGCTGGAGGTGCTTGGTCGCGCGGCTCGGTTTGCTGGTTGCGATTTTAGCCAGCAGCCCCTTCGCGCTGGCTCCGACCTCGCTGGCAGCTTGGCAGGAAGACGATCCTAATGCGCAGCGAACTCAGTTGGGCGAGCAGCAGCGGTTGGTCGAGCGCAAAATGGCCGAGTTGGAAGCTCGGTTCACGGCCATCGCGCTGCAGCTGCAGGAAAAGGAACCAGAGCGAGCCCAGCGATTGGTGACCGCTTACCAACAAGCCAAAGAGCGATTGCTGACTCAGAAGATGGCTGAAGTTGCCAAGCTGCTGGACGCCAATCAATACGCGGCGGCGAGGGGCAAGCTCGAAGAGGTCATTACCTCACTTGATGAACTGGTCAAGTTACTGATCAACCAGCAGGACCAAGGGCTGTCCAAGCAAAAAGAAATGGAAATGCTGCAGGAGTGGAAGGAAGCTCTTCAAGGCTTGCAGCAGGAGCAAAAGCAACAGCGACAGGAAACTGAAAAGGTTGCCAACAAAGACGATGCTCTGAAAAAACTCGACGAACAGCTTCAGCGGCTCGATGGGCTGATCAAGGAACAGTCTGACGTTATTGGCGACACCGAAAAGAACGCCGGCAAGGGCTTGCAAGCGCTCGACAAGGTGGCTGACAAGCAGTTCGATGTGCGCAAGAAAACCGAGCAGCTTAAGAAAGATGTCGCCGGCGAGAGTGGCGAACAAAAGTCGGATCAGAAAGAAGGAGAGCCTTCGGGCGATCAAGCGCAAGGCGGTGAAAAAGGCCAGTCCGGAAAGTCCGGCGAAAAGGGAGAGCAGGGAAAAGAAGGCCAGAAGGGCGAGCAAGGAAAAGAAGGGCCAGAAGGACAGAAAGGACAGGAAGGCCAAAAAGGCGATCAGGGTCAGCAGGGACAAGAGGGCCAACAAGGTCAAAAAGGAGAACAAGGACAGCAGGGCCAGCAGGGACAGCAGGGTCAGAAAGGCCAACAGGGACAAAAGGGACAGCAAGGCCAAAAGGGCCAACAAGGGCAGCAAGGACAACAAGGGCAGCAGCAACAAGAGCCTCCTCAGCCGGGACAAAAGAATCTCGAGGAGGCTAATCGCGCTCAAGAGCGAGCCGAAGAGAAGCTCGCTTCGGGCAAGGCTGAAGATGCTCAGCGGCAACAAGAGCAGGCTCTTGAAGAACTGAAGGCGGCCAGGAACGAGCTCGACAAGGAGCGTCGCCGAATCGCGTCGTTGCCTCCTGAGGCGTTGAAAGAGATGGCGCAAAACCAGCGGCGCACCAAGGACAAGGCTTTGGACTTGGCCAAGAAGATGGCCGAAGCTCCCAAGCCGAAGGGTGGCGACGATCAGCAAGGCGGCGGCCAGTCGCAAAAGCAACCTGGTCAGAAGAGTGTCCAGGACGCTGGCGATCAGATGCAAAAGGCTGCCAACGATCTGAACAACGAGGAAGCTCAACAGGCCGAGCGAAAACAGCGCGACGCGGAAAAGAAATTGCAGCAGGCTCTGGATGAAATTGAAGAGCGACTGAATCAGTTGCGGGAGGAGACTCGCGAGGAAAAGCTGAAACGACTGGAAGCGCGTTTCCGCGACATGCTGCAGCGGCAGCAAATCGCCAGCTTGATGACGATTGAGCTGAATGACAAACAATCGAGCGGGCAGAATTTCAGCCGGCGGGATCAACTCGTGTTGCTGCGGCTCTCTACGGAAGAAACCGAAATCAGCGAGTTGGGTCAGCAGGCCTACGACCTGCTGCTGGAGGATGCAACCAGCATCGTCTTCCCCGAAGTGGTGAATGACCTTCAAGCTGACCTACTGCGGGCGGGCCAGTTGCTGAATCAGCAGCGAACGGACCAGTTGACTCAATTGGTTCAGCGCGAAATCGAAGCGACTCTTGAAGAGTTGCTCGACGCCCTGAAAGAGACGCAAAAAGACGGTGGCGGCGGTGGCGGCGGAGGAGGTGGCGGCGGCAAGCAGCCACTGCTGAAGAAATCAGCCGAATTGAAGATGCTCCGCGCGGCCCAGCTTCGGGTCAACCGACAAACGAGACAGCTCGACGCGATTCAGGGAGACCAGCCGCTGGATGGAAACCTCCAAGCTGAAATTCAAAACATCGCTGAACTGCAGGCTCAATTGTTGGAAATGGCAGAGCGAATTATGGACAACGAAGGGGATAATTAACGGTCTGGATCGGGTGAAAGCAGGCCGGATTTGCGGCTTGCAGCGCGGTTCAGCCTGCAAGCAAGCATTGGGCTGGGCTTTTTTAAGTCTGTTTCGGGCATCCTCTAAAGGTAGAATTGAAGCGGAGCAGGCGACCGGACTAACCGGGCCAGCCAGTTGCCTTCTAGCAAGGGCGGAAACCAAATGAATCGGCAAAGATACTTATTCGTGATCGTGGGAATGGTCTGGAGCCTCGTCGCAATTGGCTTGGCCACGGCCGACTCTCCAGCCGAGCGATTTCTCCAGCAGGTCAAAGCCGGCGGCAAGCTCGACGCGGCTCAGGTCGCCAGCCTCGAACAAGAGTTGGCGAGTTCCGACGCTACGGCTGTCGAGGCAGCAGTCACGTCGGCTCTCTGCCGGCTCTATCCCGACTACGAAGCGGCAGTTCGCGCATCGGATGACGATGATCTGCAGCAAGCTCGTCAGTTGCTCGGCGGCATGACTGGCTCTGAGGATCGCTTTCTCGCCGCAGATGCTTCGTTTTACCTTGCTCGCACAATGATGAACCACGAGCGGTTTGAAGAAGCCAAGCAACTGCTCGACGCGCTCAACGGTCCGCTGGTGGATTACTCAACGCATCGTACGATCACCCAGTACTATCAAGGCTTGGCTCAGGCCGGGCTTTTGCAGAATGATGAGGCGATCAAGTCGTTTATGGAGTTTCTGCAATTCAATGCCGATGCGCCCGAACGATTGCGCGTGAGTGCTTGGCGGCAGGTGCAGCAAATCCAAGCGATCAAGAAGGGGCAGATGGATGACATCTACCAGCGGATGGATTTTTCCCGCCGCCGCTTGGAAATTACCGAACCGGGTGAGCGGACCCAAGAAGAGCAGGACAACATCGTCAAGATGCTCAAGAAGTTGATCTCGGAACAGGAAAAGAAGGAAGCGAGCAGCTCGAAAAGCAAGAGCAAGAGCGAGTCCGAGAGCCAGCAGCAGCAACAGCAGGCGCAGAATCAACAAAAGGACCAGTCGGAAAGTCAGTCGGGTGGCAACAGCAGCAATCCCAACGGCAAGTTCGTCGAGAAGAGCTACGATACGGGTAACGCCAGTCCTTGGAGTCGCTTGCGGGACCGCAGCCGCGACCCGGCCAACACGGCGATCAAAGACAAGTTGCCCGCACGGTATCGTGAAATCGTTGAGCGTTACTACGATGCGGTCAATGGAAACGAGTCAGCCGGTAGCGAGCCCGCTCCTCGTGGTGGTGGTTCCCCGAACCAAAATCGCTAGATAATTCATCAGCAACGATGCGTCACTCGGTTGCCTCGCGGGTTGTTCGTGGCGAGACTTCAAGTCAGGCGAGCCGACAGCTTTGTCCGAATGGTGGCTCGGCACTTCCCAGGAATCTCTTGCATGTTTAGTTGCCGTTCGCTTGTCGTCGCAGCTTGCTGGTTTCTCGTTTTGAATCTCGCGCCGCTGCAGGCTCAGACTGAAGTGACGCTCGAAACGCTCGAAGGACAAAACCTTCGCGGGCAGTTGCAAGCGATTGGTGCCACTGGCGAGCTCAAAGGGATCGGTTTGCCAGACTCGCTGAATCTCGGCTTGGTCTCATTGATCGATTTTGGTCGCCCTGTGCGGGCGGCCGCTGAAGGGAGTGTTTCTCTTCGGCTGGTCGGTGGCGGAAGCGTCTGGATTCGCAAGCCGCTGATCGAGGCGGAGAAGCTGGCGTTTGAGTCCGACTCGTTGCAACCCGGCGTGCCGCTGGAAACGATCGCTGCGATCGTCTGGAAAGAGAACGACCGAGTGAAAGAAGCTGTCGCCGCGCCGCTGTCCGACAATGACCAAGTGCTCGTCGAGACGGCCGAAGGAACTGTCGTCGTGGCCGGACTGCTGGAGGGGATGACGGCGGATAAACTGCAGGTCAATTATCAAGACAAGTCGCGAACAATTGGGCTGGAGAAAGTCCTTGCCCTTGTCCCGGCCAGTGTAGGCAAAGTTGCCCAGAGTCAGGTCGCTGGGAATAGCGTCAAGCTGGCCCTGCTAGATGGTTCGCTGGTGCTCGGACAACTCAGCTCGCTCGACGCAACGGGTTGGTCGGTCAAGCTGTCCAACGGAGCCACGATTTCCGGTCCGAGTAGCGCGGTGTCGCTAATTGAGGTTGCTTCCGACCGGCGTGTTTATTTGTCAGACCTGACGCCGCTGGAGAGCGAACAGCGAGTGCTGTTTGGCCAACCGCGAGACTGGACAAAGGACACTGCGGTCGACGGCAGTCCAGTTCGACTGCGGCGTGCGGAGGGAGCCGAGCCGGCTTCCTTCAGCAAGGGCTTGGGAATGCGAGCGACGACCCGGCTGCTTTTTGCCAATGACAAACCATTTAATCGACTTCAAGCTGAAGTGGGACTAGATCCGGAACTTGGTCAGCAGGGAGATTGTGAAGTGGTCGTGCGCGGCGATGGGATCGAGCTGTGGAAGCAGCGGCTGCATGCCGGCAAACTCTCCGACCAAGTCGACCTCGACATCAGTGGCTACAGTCGCGTAGAGCTGGCGGTATTGCCGGGCGAGCAATTCGACTTGGGCGATTTTGTGAATTGGGCGAACCCGCGAATGCTCAAACTGGAGCGGTAAGAGCGGCGATTTTTTGGATAGCCGTTAGGCGAGGCTCTTCCATTTAGCCCGTAGCCGCTATGCGAGACGAAGTGCAAGTATGGCAGGAAAACAGGAAGAGGGTCTCTCACGGAGGCACTGAGGCACGGGGGAAGGAGAGGGGTTTTTGATGTAATTGGGCTTTTTTCCGAGAGTCCCAAACGTCTCATGAGTCCCAATTGTCCCACAACATCCTCGGAGATTTGATTTCGGTTCTTTAACCGCCAACGATAACTTCAAGCCGCTCCTTATCTCCCGCACCAGGTTTCGAGGTAGCTGCGGACATCGATTTTTCGGGCCGTGTTGTCGCTGCTCATGAAGCGAATTTTGCCAAAGATCGGCCGCTCGGGTCCCCAAGCGCGATCGTAGCGGCCGAGCACCCAGAAGATGCCGCTGTAGGAATTCGGATTGCGGCCGTCGAGAGCGTATTTGTTGTTCAGCTCGATCAGGATCTCAAGTGCTTCCTGCGGAGTGCGAGTCCATTCCAGGACCTTTTTCCCCCAAAGCATTCGAAGGTAGTTCTGGATACGGCCTTCGTACACGAGTTGCCGCTGGGCAGCGTTCCAAAGGCGATCGTGAGTTTTGGCTGATTCAAATTGCTCGAGCGAGTAGAGATAGGGTCGCTTGTCTTTGGCGTGGTCGGCGAGGGTTTTCTGGGCCCAACCGGGGAGCGACTGATACTGGTCGTAATTGGTAGTGAGCGAGCAGCAGTTGTAGCCTAGCTCGCGCCAGGTGATCAGCTGGTCGAGGTAAGCTTCGACGGCGGGTGGAGCGCCCCACCAGCCCGTGTTGCTGCCGGTGGCTTTGACGGCCAGATTT
>JBJTQD010000082.1:0-1045 GCA_046075445.1 Planctomycetota bacterium | reverse complement strand
CTTCGCGCCAGCCCCCGGTTGGGCAGCTGATAAATCCGTTGGCAACTTACACTTCACCAGGCTTTCGCAAAGCTTATCACAGCAGCGGCGAGATCAATCGGGCGCAGTTTTCCGCGAACCGCATTGCGACAGTTCGTGGTTTGAGCTCGCCGGGCAGTAGGAGGTCAGAGTGGTTTAGGTACTCTTGCTGTAGTTTCAATAACTCGTTGGTGAACCTCTCATCGTAAATTGCGAGCATGATTTCGAAGTTGAGGTGAATGCTGCGGGGATCGAGGTTGAGCGACCCGAAAAAGCTGCATTCACCGTCGATGGTGATCGATTTGGTGTGCAGCATTCCTTTTTGATAACGGGCAATTCGGACCCCGGTTTCCGCAAGTTCGCGCAAAGCCGGCCCGCTGGCAAGGCGTACGAGACGAGAGTCGACTTGCTTGGGAATGATGACGGTTACATCGACCCCGCGCCGGGCGGCGGAGACCAGAGCTCGCTGCAAAGACTCGTCGGGGACGAGGTAAGGGGTGGTCAAAGTCAGTTGGCGGTCAGCTGAGTAAATGGCGTTCAGCAGGATCTGCGAGATTCCCTCGCTGTCGATCCCCGGGCCGGAGGGGACGACTTGCACAATGCTTTGACCGCGGGACTCGGGAGGCGGCGCGAGTTGCTGCGGGTCGGTTGGTGAGACCACCCGCGTGGTCTCGAATTGCCAGTCCTCCGCGAAAATCATCAGCAATGCATCAACAGCTGGTCCCTCGAGTCGGACCATCGCGTCGACCCATTGCCCAATCCCGAGCCCACTTTTGAATAGCTTCGGGTCGGCCATATTTTGGCTGCCTGTGTAGCCGATTCGACCGTCGATGATCACCATCTTGCGATGAAGCCTTAAGTCGAATCGGTACAGGAGCGAACGAAGCAATCCGGTCGGCAAAGCTTGCTCGATCACGACTCCGGCTTGTGCGAGTTCATCGCGCTGGCGGCTCTAAAGAAACCCGCTGCTGCCGACAGCATCCACCAGCACTTCGCATCTGACTCCGCGTCTCGCAGCAGCGGCCAA
>JBJTQD010000081.1:0-2585 GCA_046075445.1 Planctomycetota bacterium | reverse complement strand
CTTGCTTGAAGAATTGGGGTGACGAGTTTTTTGTCACGGTTACTAACCACCATACGGCTCGCATCGGTTTGCATTCCACTTTCCACATCCCACACTCCGCGTTTCGCACTCCACATTCCACATTTCGCGTTTCGCGTTTCGCACTCCACTTTCCACATTCCGCGTTTCTACCTCCCGCCTCCCCATTCCCCCTTAATCTGCCAACTTTCGGGGAAAAAATCTGGGAACCACTGACTTGCGAGACGACAGGCAGAGAAGAGCGTAGAATGGGAGTCAGCTTGGGGGAGGGTCTGCGCGGACGAATTGATTGTGGCTGGGCAGACTTTAGAAACAGCCCCACTCGAGGGCGGGGCAACTCTCCCGCTCTTACCCGGAACGGATACGCAAGACGAGCAAGAACAAACTGCGGGTTTCATCTGGCCAAGTGCCCGATTGGCCCGGCATTCAAAATTAACATATGCAATTTTTATTATTAGCCCAAAGCGGCTTCTGGAGTTGGCTGACGGAGATGCCTACCGACCAGCCGGGCGACCTGCGCTGGCAATGGGCGGGCCTGCCGGAATCTTGGGGCGTCTTTGTCTGGATTGCAGCCGTCGTCGCCATCGCGCTTGCCGTGTTTGGACTTTATCGGCGCGAATCGGGTACGGTACCAGCCTGGGTGCGGACGATGCTTGCCTGCGTCCGCTTTCTCGTGCTGCTTGGTTTGGTTGTTCTGCTGCTGCGACCATCGATCTACTTTCAGCAAGTCACGGTCGTCAAGCCGAACATCGCTCTGCTCCGCGACTCTTCACTCTCGCTGGCACGCGGCGATCGCTACCCCGATGATGAAACGGCCAATCGACTTGCGGCCCTGACGGGGCTTCCGGCGGCGGACATTAAGAGCGGCAAAATCACCCGCGCTGAATTGCTGAACCGCGCGCTGGCTCAAAACAATTCCAAGCTGCTGTCCGAACTGCGCGAGAAAGGTTCGATTAGCACGAGTGATTTTTCTGATCGGATCCAGCCGGTTTCCGTTCTGCCGGCCAGTGGGACGGGAACGCCGACACCGGGTGAGAAGCCGGCAGAGGAAAAGCCCGCAACTACCGAAGGGACTGGGCAACCAGCTAACACGATTCCCGATTTGAAACCGTCTGGACCGGGGACTGATATTTGGGGCGCCCTCCGCGAGACTCTGGAGAAGGCCAATCGCCTTGGAGCGGTGGTCCTCGTCAGTGAAGGTCAACACAACGGCGGCGAGGACCCAGTCGAGCTCGCGCGACGAGCCGGTGAGTTGGAGATTCCAATCTTCACTGTCGGGATTGGCGATCCGACTCCGGCCCGCAACTTGACCGTCGTCGATGTGACGGTGCGCAGTCAAGCTTATCCGGACGAGCCGTTTGAAATTGAAACACTCTTGCAAGCGAATCTGCCGGCCGAAGATCAAGAGCGGGGCGGCAAATTGAAAGTTGATTTGGTTCAGGAGCGAATCGACCCGACCACCGGTGAGCGTCGCGACCCGCAAATCGTCGAGTCGCGGGATATTGACGTGCCCGAGAAGAACGGACGAATTCGCCTCGATTTCTCGCACGTCCTCCGCGAGCCCGGTCAATACGTCTACACGCTCAAAGCGGCCGAACTGGAACGCGAGACCGATGTGGAAGACAACGTCAAAACGTCTTCGATCCTCAAGGTCGTGGATGAAAAGGTGCGTGTGCTGCTGGTCGCTGGATTGCCCAGCTGGGATTACCAGCAAGTCCAGCGTCTGCTGCAGCGGGATCCTTCCATCATGCTCAGCTGCTGGCTGCAGTCGATGGACGAAGAGCGGCAGCAGGAAGGCGACGAGCCGATCACTGACCTGCCGCGAACACTGGCCGACCTCGGACAGTACAACGTGATCATCATGATCGACCCGAACCCGGAAGAGTTCGATGAAGCTTGGATCGCGGCGCTGCAGCAATTCTGCCGCAACAAGGCTGGCGGCGTGCTCTACATGGCTGGTCCGCATTACACCTCTGAATTCATCACGATGAATCGGCTGCGTGGCTTTCTGGACCTGCTGCCTGTGAAGTTTGGCGATGCGGCATCGATTGCCGCTTCACAAGTCATCGCCGAAGCGAACGACGCGGGCGGCGGGATGGTGCTGGTCAGCCACAACCTCGATCATCCCGTGATGAGCTTTAGTGCCGACGCGGCGGAGAACTTGACTCGCTGGAATCAGATGCCGGGCTTCACTTGGAATTTCCCGACGGAATCTGCCAAGCCAATGGCGCGCGTGCTGCTGGAGCGCGGAGCTCAAAGCGGTGCTGAAGGTAATCAGCCGGCACTGGTTGCCGGCCGGTTCGGAGCGGGCTCGGTGCTGTATTTCGGCTTTCAAGGAACGTGGCGTTGGCGAAAGGTTGGACTGCAGGCGCAGTTCTTTGATCGCTTCTGGATCCAAGTGATTCGCTACCTGGTTGAAAATCGTTCGCTGCAAGGATCGCGTCGCGGATTCGTTGACTGCGATCAACCGGAATACGAACTGGGAAGTAAAGTCACGCTGCTGGCTCGCTTCCTTGACGAGCAGTTCCAGCCATCGACTCAGCCAACACTGCAGGCGATTGTTTCCG
>JBJTQD010000080.1:0-7019 GCA_046075445.1 Planctomycetota bacterium | reverse complement strand
GTCGACGCCATCAAGTGGGTTCTAGGGGAGCAGTCCGCCAAGAGCCTCCGCGGCAAGGATATGTCGGACGTCATTTTTAAGGGGTCCAGCGGCGCCAATGCCCGCAAACCGGCTGGTGCAGCCTCGGCGACCCTCATTTTGGAAAATGCCGACGGGCGGCTGATGTCTGACAGCCCCGAGGTCCATGTCACCCGCCGAGTCTATCGCTCGGGCGAAAGCGAATACCTAATCAACGGCCAGCCTTGTCGCCTGAAAGACATTCGCAATCTCTTTCGAGGCACTGGCGTTGGAACTGACGCGTACAGCTTGATCGAGCAGGGTAAAGTCGACAGGCTGCTTCAGGCCGGCGCGAAAGATCGCCGGGCGATTTTTGAAGAGGCAGCTGGAATCAGCCGTTTCAAAGCAAAGAAAATCGAAGCAGAACGGCGGCTCGAGCGAGTCGAAGCCAACCTGACACGACTTGCAGATATCGTTGAGGAAGTTGGCAACCGCTACCGCTCAATCAAATCACAAGCAGCCAAAGCAGCTCGATACCGCGAACACACCCAGCGCCTGCAACAACTCCGAACTTACGTCGGCGTCAAAGACTACCGCAGTTTCAGCGAGAAGCTCGACGCGAACGCCAGCCAATTAGAGGAACTTCGCGAGTCGGCTGGACAACTGCAGCAAAGCATCTCCGATTTACAAACCCGATCGGGCGACTTCGAAACCCGCCTCGACGCCTCGGCCGCCGAAGTCACCCGGCTTCAGGAACTTGTCGGCAACACCCGCGAAGCCATCGCTCAGGCCGAATCGAATGCGGAATTGAACCGCCGCCGGCGCACTGACATTCAGCAGCGACAACAGCAACTCTCAGACCAGCTCACGCGATTGCTCGCCCGCCGAATCGAGTTAGAAAATACTCTTTCTGCCAGTCAGAACGAACTTAAATCGGCAACCCAAGCCACAGAGCAAGCCAATGCTCAACTGCTCGAATTGAATGGCCAATTGGAAACAATCGGGACTGAACTTCTCGATAGCCAGAAGATGGTTGAGGGCTCGAGGAAAAGACAACAAGAGGCCCAGACCAAGGCATCCGAACTCTCCTTGCAGGTAGCTAATGCAACCAAGCAACTCGAGACAAATCGGGGCATTGAGGCCAAATGGGCTAACGAAGTCGCTC
This sequence comes from Planctomycetota bacterium, assembly GCA_046075445.1. Lineage (GTDB taxonomy): Bacteria > Planctomycetota > Planctomycetia > Pirellulales > Pirellulaceae > BJ22. Next base: position 5,857 of record JBJTQD010000080.1, on the reverse strand, counting down.
GATTAACTGGAGAGATTGCTGAGCAAGCCAAACAGCTGAAGGCTCTCCAGGAACGCAAAGCAGCCGCCGAGCAGCGAGCGGCGGAAAACGATACGGCGCTGAAAGAGACCAATCAGCTCGTTGAAAGCCTCGAAGGCCAGCTTGGGCAGGAGCAACAAAACCTTGCCGAACTCCGGACCAAATTCGCCGGAGTCTCTCAACGCGCCAAGGTAATCGAGGAACTGGAGAAGCGATTTGAAGGCGTGCAGGCCGGCACGCGGGAACTGCTGCAGCAAGCAAAGGCCACACCGACCGGGGCGCTGCAAGAAGTGCTTGGGCTGGTCGCCGATTTCGTTCAGGTCAACGTCCAGCACGCAGCCTTGGTTGACGCCGCACTTGGCCAAATTGCCCAATTCGTAGTCGTGTCGGGAAACCATCTCCAAAACGAACTAGCTGCAGGCCGAGTCGCCGTCTCCGGACGGGTCACGCTGATTTCAACCGATCAAAAGCTGAACCTCCAAGTCGACCCGCAACTGGACCTGCGGGACCAGCCCGAGGTGATCGGTCCCGTTTTGGAGCTGGTCCAAATTCCCGAGCGACATGGCGAATTTGTGAATACGCTGCTGGCAGGGACTTGGATTGTCAGCCATCTAGCTGCTGGCTTGAATCTCAGGTCGCGCTACCCGGGCCGCGCGAGGTTCGTCACGCTCGATGGCGAAGTAATTGAATCGGATGGCACGCTCGTAGTGGGTCCAAAATCAGCTGCCGCAGGCATCGTCTCCCGCCGCAGCGAACTCCGTGCACTGAATGCCGAGCAAATCGAGCTAAAAAGCCAAATCAGCGATTCAGAGTCCAACGTCCAGCGACTGAAGAAGGACCTCCAACTTCGCCAAGCCGAAGCAAAAAAGCTGCTTGGACAGAACCAAGCCCTAACCTCTGAACTGAATGAAATCACGACTCAGGGCGAAACCATCGGCTTCCAAACCCGCACGCTTCAGTCTCAGCAAGCAAAAGCTGCCTCGGAACAGCAAGCGACGATCGACCTAATTGCTGAGTTAGAGTCGCAGTTGGAAGCCGATAAACGGTCGCTTTCCACACTCGAAAAGAACAGTGAGCGACTTTCCGAGGAACTCTCGGAAGTAATCAGTCGAATTAGCCAACTCGAGCAAGCTCGCCGCGAGTATGAGCAACAGTTGACCTCAGCCAAGGTTGCCCTGGCGAAAGCCGAACAGCAACTGCTCACCTTTGAGTCGACCAATCAGACGCACCAATCGAATTTAACTGAATGCGTCACAACGCTGACCCAAATAGAGTCCCAAGCTGGGGAAGATGAATCCGCGATCAAAGAAGCGGAACGGGTCTTGGAACAATCGGGCAAACAACTCCAAGAACTCAGCCAAGATCGCGAGAAGTTGGCGGAAGAGTTGAACCAGTTGCTGACTGAGCGTTCGGGGATCGAAGGTCAACGCAAAGAGCTGGCCGAACAGTTGCGGAAGCAGCGCGGTGAACAGCGCTCGGTCGAGGAGCGGCTGAACGACTGCACGGTTCGCGCCCGCCAGTTGACACTGGAACGAGAGCAATTGGCTCTGCGTTTAAAGGAGGACTATGGCCTGGAAGTCGAACAGCTTCTGGGCGAGGAGACTCCCGAGCAGGCCGAGTCGCGTGAAGAAATCGACCGCGAAATCACCGAATTGCGTCAGAAAATCGGCGCAATCGGAGCGGTCAATATGCAAGCTTTGGCCGAACTTGAAGATTTGGAGCAGCGATATCAAACGCTGGATCAGCAATATCAAGACCTCTCCGCGGCTAAAGAATCACTGCTAAAGATCATCCATCGGATCAATAACGACAGTCGCAGGCTGTTCGTCGAGACACTGGAGGCGATTCGCGGTAATTTCCAAAAGCTATTTCGTCAAACGTTTGGCGGAGGTCAAGCAGACATCGTCCTTGAAGAGGGGGTCGATGTCCTCGAGGCGGGAGTTGAGATCATCGCGACGCCGCCGGGCAAACCCAAGTTCAGCAACTCGCTACTCTCAGGTGGCGAAAAAGCGCTCACCGCCGTTTCGCTGCTGATGGCGATTTTCCAATTCCGTCCCAGCCCCTTCTGTGTGTTGGACGAGGTGGATGCTCCCTTTGATGAAGCCAACATTGGACGGTTTATTGACGTGCTGAAAAGCTTTTTGGGCTGGACGAAATTCGTGATCGTGACCCACTCCAAAAAGACAATGACCGCTGCGACGACGCTTTATGGCATCACGATGCAAGAGTCTGGAGTTTCGAAGCGGGTCAGCGTCCGCTTCGAGGATGTCTCCGAGGACGGTCGAATTTCGGAAGATGCCGTCCGACGCTCCGAACGTGAAACTACGGAGTCTGCGAAAGGCACGGAAGGCGAAGACAAGTCTGCCGTCGCTTAAGGACTGAGTCGCTCACTCAACGCCGGCAAATTCACCAAGAAAAGTGATCTCCAAGGCCGTGTGCTGGGCCGTTTTGATCGCCGAGGCGGAATTCGCTCTGTTCCCGCCCCCTTGCCGCGGGCTGCCGAACCTCACACGGTCACCTCTTGGCCGCTTGGCAAATCATCCGCTTCCCGAAGAGCAAACGCTGCCTTCGGGTTTTTAATAATCACCCCCGTTGCGTAGCTACTCGCTCGTTTATGGCCCGAAAACTGCAACTTTTTCCAACTTGAGGAAACCTTTTCCACTCCTCATCAAGCATTTCACTGTCACGCCACCATTTAGCGTTACGAACGTTGAAACAGCTTAAAGTCTCACCATCGTTTTAACGAATTTAGTAGCAGACACTTTTCGCAATTCAATCAACCGGCTCTTGCCGCCCGAAAGTTTGAATACCGCGTGAGGTGGCTAAAGGGGGGTTTTGCTGGACCAGAGTTAACATGGCTCGGGTCCGCGTTCATGCAGTCACGGTTTGACCCAATCTACCGTCCGGCTATTTGATCCCGCATTTCTCTCCAGCACCAACCACAGTCTTCGAGTTGGCAAACCTTATCGACTGTAGCGGTTGTCCGGTCACGATTGTTCGCTTCCCAGCGATTCTTGTGATTTACGACAATAACCGCATTATGCCGCAGTCGATTGTTATGCCAGCGAAGAGAGGTTGATCTGCCTCTTTAGCCGTGTAGTAGTAGCGAATTCAGTTTGCCCGACCCAGAACGACCGTCCAGTTTCGCCGAACGCGGCTGGTCGCTTCAACAAGGCAAACGGTTACGCAACCGAACTCCCGATTGAGTTTGGACTGTGTAGCGAAAGACGAGTCAATGACAAATGGAGAGCCTGCGATGAAGGTGTTCACTACAGGACAGGTCGCAAAGATCTGTAAAGTGGCTCCGCGCACGGTCAGCAAGTGGTTCGATTCCGGTCGCCTCAAAGGCTACCGGATCCCCGGATCCCAGGACCGACGGATTCCACGCGAATACCTGATCAAGTTCCTCAAGGAGCATGGTATGCCCTTGGGAGACCTGGAAGACGAAGCGATGGCCAAAGTGCTCATCGTAGCCCAAGATCAGGTGTTGATTGAAAATTTGAAACGGGAATTGCCTCCCGAAAAGAGTTTCAAGGTGGCGGTGGCTGCAAGCGGATTCGAAGCCGGCATTCAAGCCGAAAGCTTCCACCCCGACTGCATCATCACCGACTTCTCGATTGGCAAGATCGAGGCGTTGCAAATCTGCCAGAACCTCCGGAAAAATCCGGACTTTGGTGAGACCATCTTGATTGCTCTGTTGCCAGATGACGGAAACCCGATCTCTTTTGACCGGTCCGCCATCAACGAGACATTCAAGAAGCCTTTCGACGCCAGCCTGCTGGCCGAACGACTTCGAACTTTGATCGGTTCCCGCAAGGAACTGGTCTAGGATCGCACAGACCATTCGGGGTGTTGGCCGCAACCCGAACCGGAACACGATTCTCGCCGTCTTTCGCTTACGCCGCCCTTGCTGACCACAGGGGCGGTTTTTTGTTTTTAGAGCTGAGATTTCGCGAGCGCACTCGGTGGTCGCCTTGACGAACAGCCGCCAGAATCTAAACTTAGGCGGCCATTCACATGATATGCGGTCGTGGCGGAATTGGCAGACGCGCCAGGTTGAGGGCCTGGTGCCAGCAATGGCGTGCTGGTTCAAATCCAGTCGACCGCACTCAAACCAGAAACAAGGCTCGGATCCGACCCAAGAATCGGATGCGAGCCTTTTTTATGCGCAGGGTGTTTCTCTGGCTGAATCCCCGTTCTTCCGACGGACAACGATGAAACAACATGGCCCTCGCCAATTTGCTCACCACGGCTATTCTTCCATCCCAACGATAAGCGGAATGAGTTCAAGCCCTATGCGGACTCTGCTCAGCGACTTGGCTCACGCAGCGGCCCATAGCATTCCGGCTGCCGATCGTTGACGCGATGAACCTCATGCTTTCCCGGAATGTTCACGAGATGCTTGCGGCGGGCCCAAGCTGGGTCGATCTCGGCGTAGAGAGTCTCTTCGTTGGCGTGGTTTGCAAAGGCGAGCGTTCCACCGCCGGGATTACAAATTTTGCTTTTGCCGATGAATGTGAATCCACGTTCCTCGCCCACGCGATTTACGGTCATCACGTACATGTTATTTTCCAACGCTCGAGCATTTGGAATGACGTCCGCTGTAAGCCCCGATGTCGGTGGCCAATTGGTAGGCAATACCAAAAGATCAGCTCCGCGGAGCATTAACACGCGAGCCGCCTCCGGAAAGGAACAGTCGTAACAGATGTTCATTCCGATTCGCAGGTCCAGCCCCGGCAGGTGGAAAACACCCAATTCCCTCCCATGACTGGTGAAGCGATCAACACCCAGAAACGGCAAGTGAATCTTTCGATAACGAGCCACCAGTCCAGTCGGCCCGATACAAGCCGCTGAGTTGTAGAGCAGGTCTCCCTCAGGCTCGAGAAAACCGAACACCACATGCGAATTCAATTCGCCTGCGACGCCGACCAGTCTTCGAAAGATATCCGAATCGGTGGTCACCCCAAACTGCCGCGCCTCCGCCAAAGACTCAAAGCAATAGCCGCTCAGTGCACACTCAGGAAAAACCGTCAGAACGGCTCCTTCCGCCGCGGCTTTTCGCCAGCGTCCAACCAACTGCTCGACGTTGTGCTCAATTTGTCCAAGCGAGACATCCATCTGGACTCCCGCAACCCGATACTTTTCTGTTGACATCACGTCCGCCTCGTCCGCTCTCGAATCTTTGCTGAGTTGCTATCACTTCACGCTGCCACCGCGCTCTAAGTGAACAGTGTCTGGGAAGGAACTTAATCGTCGCTATACTAACGGCATGGCTCGCAGGGAACCAGCCTTTCGGCTTCGAGGGATGGCTTGACTTTTCTTCCCGAGACGACGCACCATGGCCCCTGCACTGAATGCCCACTCAAGTCGGACTGGCCTCTCCTCTAAGCCTTCCTGCGACCCGCTCGGATACCCGCGATGGCTAACGAAAGCAGTAATTTACTCAAGCCCTGAAGAAGGCACAGCACGAAATGATGAGCGGCCTGATCCCGCAAGTTTTTGGAGATTGAGACTCGAGCCGAACAGGTCGAAATCCGCGGCAAGAGGAAAGCTTTTGCCTCCGCAACCGCTTCCCGGCCGCTTTTATTTCGGGAACAGGCAACTCCCTTTCGCATTCGACTCATCGACAATCCGAGCCTTCCAGTTTTGGCTTCCGAATGATATTGAAATCTCTGACTTACATTTACTTGCCTGTTCGCGGATGCCGCGAAGCTTGCACGACCACCCGCTATTAATCGACGCGATTCGCTCTGTCGCGACGGGCCTAAAATCTACACCAGCGACACTCCTTTACTCGCCACAGTTCACGCTCGCCTCGCATTTGAGGGCAATCAGCCAG
>JBJTQD010000079.1:0-1257 GCA_046075445.1 Planctomycetota bacterium | reverse complement strand
TGGCTTGTCGCCTCCCACGATCCGAGCGCGCAATTCATTCCACTGGCCATGCTTCCAAAAAGCGGGCCAGGCTTCGGGTAGGATCGCAAACGGAACTTGCGGATTGCCAACCGGATTGGTGTTCACCTTGGTGACTTCGTCTTCAAAGTTAAAATTTCGGATGTGGGGTCGGCCACCGAGGCCTTCTCCGTAAATCCCCATCAAATTCCCCCCGGCGTGATAGTCGATCATCGCCTGATAAGCTTTGCCATCTTCCGTGCTGCGAAGGAACAAGCCGCTGTCCGGTCCAAAGTCGTTTCGCATCTCTACCACGACTTCGAAGTCGCCAAATTCGCGGTCGCTCAGAATGATCCCGCCATTGCCCGGCTCATCCTGAGAGCCCGTAATCGCGCCGTCCTCAACCACCCAGCGTCCACCCGACTTGAACCCGCTCTTGGCGCTGTGCCCAGTCTTGGCACTGACATGCCAGCCATCGAGCGTCTTGCCGTCGAACAGGGTTGTCCAATTCCCGTCCTGAGCTTGCACGGTTCCTTGCGCGAGGATCAGCAACACGAAAAGCAAAGAGTGAATACGCATGAGGTCAGGTCTCCGAATACCTAGCGATCTGAGTTGAGTGACTTTTCGAACGATGTCTTCAATCTGTTACGTTTTCCCCGACTCGGCAAGTAGGCGTGATTTGCTGACTTAAGTCGATTTGGAGTAGGCGGTCACGTCCGCGTTCGCTTTTTGAGCCTTCTTGCTCCTCGAACGGAACGGAGTCGCTGGTTGTTAAGGTTTCCCTCTTGCCAGCAAGTCGGGGTCCGATTGCCAAGCTGCACCAAGCCAAAACCGCGATTAACGGGGCGGTAGACTGGCGTCCATTTTCAAGCGCGCGATCACGCAGTCGTTCTTGCCATCGACACCGGTCGTGCTTTGGATCGTCCAGAGGTCGATACCATTGTCGGCGTCGAAAGTGCTGCCGCTGTAATCGCCCCAAGAGGTCCCGTCTGTTGCGGCGAGGCCGTCACCAATCGAAACGATCGGCCGGAGTTCTCCCGGTGGGTCCCCCGCCAATCGCCAAGCAAACCGCGGGCTGATGAACATCTCGGCGCTGGTCTCCTGAAAACCGACCAGCACGTCGCCTCGTGGATTCACAGCAAGCGTCGTTTGGATGTAGCTGCTGGTGGGACTGGAAAGCAAACCGCGCTGGACAATCTTTCCCGTTGGATGCAACTGAATCCACTGCACGGCCGATCGGCCATCGGCGTTGACGGCCTG
>JBJTQD010000078.1:0-4056 GCA_046075445.1 Planctomycetota bacterium | reverse complement strand
GACCTCGCCCCCGGTGCGGTTTACCATGGATGCGTGGAAATTCACTGCTGGGTCGAACCGCCCGCGCCCCCGTTGAATTTATTATCATCCCCGCGATTTCTCTGGGGGGCGACGTGCGATTCGACCGGGCTGAATGATCGGCTGATGTGTACGTAGGGTTGCGCTCGCAAAGCCTCGCTTACCTCACGCTAAGCTAAAGCGGCCTGTCGGGGCGAAGAGCCGTGTACTAATGGTGCGTTGGACTTCTTCTTCTTTTTCTTCCCTCAATCCCAGCGGTCCTCCTGAGTCGGGGCATTGCGTCAGCCCCTGCGCTTCGCGAGAGCAGTCGGAGGCAGAGCAGTAGAACAGTAGAAAAGCAGTGAAGACGAGAGAACGGGGCTGGACGATGGTCTCCGACCTCGCCCCCGATGCGGTGTCCAGTGTTTGCGCGAAAATTAAGTTCCGCGTCAAATCGCCCGTGCTATCCGAAGTAGATCGACGGGCGGGCTAAATGAGGCTCGGTCTTAGACGCTGTAATTCTCGGCCATGCGGCGAACGATCTCGGCCATATGCTGGCGGGCTGAGTTGGGGCTGAGGATTTCCGCATCGGCTCCGAGGTTCAGGACTCGAGGGATGATGTCGAGATCATGCGCAGCTTTGACGGTCAATTCAATTGCGCCATCTTTCAGCGGTTTGACGATCTGGTCTGGATGCCAAGGGTCTTCTTGGACCCAGCGAGCCGCATGGGCGCCGATTCGAATTTTGAAATCCCGCGGATGATTACTGACGAACATGCCGAGTGAGTGGCCGATGTACTTTTCGAGATCGAGGTCGGCGGGCACTTTGAAGTATTTGTCGAGAACGTCTGCTTTTTCGAAGCGGTCGAGTTTCCAGCTGCGAATCCGGCGTTCGGGGTCAGTCTGTTCGGCTGCGGCAGCAATGATGTAAAGACTCGATTGAAACAGCACGATCGCATACGGTTCGATCTCGCGCTGAGCGGGGGGCTTGCCCAAGCCGTGATAGACGACTTCGACGACGCGGTGCTCGAGGATTGCCCGGTTTAGGGTCTTGATAATGCCGTGCTGCTTTTCGTAATTTTTTACCGGGACTCCCATGACCCGAAGCGTGCGGCTGAATTTCTCATAGTGCTCAAGAACAGGCGCGGGGAGCTCTTCGCGAATTTTGTTCCAGAAGGATTCGATTCCCATCCAGAAGGGCGTGCCAGCGAGCGGAATCAGGAGTTGCCGGCCAAGGGAGAGGGCAATTAATTCGGTGGCAGAGGCGTTGATCTTGTGCGTTTGTTTGTACTGTGGGCCAAGCTTCCAGACTTTGCCGCGTTGGGTATCGTGGTCATCGACATCGATACCGGCGGCTTGAAGTGCTTCTAGATCGCGTTTGACCGTTCGCGTGTGGAGCGAGGTGATCCCGAGTTCATCCATCAGGGCATCGCGAATCTCCTCGAGCGTCTTTCCGAATCGCACTCGCTCGAGAATCTGAAGAATCTTGTGTTGTCGAATCAGTTGCTCGTTGCGAGCCATATTTGCGGCAGCCTGTGGAAATCCGTTTGCAATAGGTAGCTGCGTGGCTGGTCCGTTCGATTGGGCCGCGGACAGCACGGGCAGCTGTGGGTGAGCCGGTTCAGCCTACCGGAGGCGGTGCCACTCGACAACCCAATCGGAGGCTTGGTCAGGAGGTGGCGTCAGGGTGAGAGCCCAAACCTCGGCCGTTTTTAAAGTTGCCATCAGCGGTCCAGTTTGGCTGCAGGGCAAGTTGTTCCACTCCAGTTCTCCGGAAGCAACCCGTTTGACGGTCCCGCGATTTCCTGAGATCGGACCTTCATAAGTAAGATAGACCAGCCGATGAGGCGACAGTTGCTTGGCCTGACATCGATTCTCTTCTAGCAGTGGTTCAATCGGCAAACGCCAAGTCAGCAGCGAGCCATTGTGTTCGAGCAAGAGGTCAAAATGCTCACTCTCGGTTGAGTCGTGAGAAGGCTGATGGAGGAGTACCGCGAACCGCATGGCAGCTCTGTCTCGGGGGAGAGTTCAGGAGAGAGTCAGTCCGAGTTTCGCCGCGACAATTTCGGTGAGTCTCTCGACAACTTGTTCCAAAGTGAGGTTGTCGGTTACCAACTCCTCGGCATCAGGTGCTTTGATGAGCGCGCCGTAGGGGCGGGACTTGTCGCGCCGGTCGCGATCGGTCTGCTGCCGTAGAATAGCGTCGTACTCAGCCGGTTCGTTCTTCCGCGAGAGTTCGTCGCAGCGACGGCGAGCTCGGGCTTCGGGCGTTGCGGTGAGGAAGATTTTGCACGGCGCGTCGGGGAAAGCGACCGTTCCTTGGTCGCGACCTTCGCAGACGTAGTTTCCTTGAGTGGCGATCGCTTGTTGGCGGCGGACCATCTCCTCGCGGACTCGGCGGTTGTCGGAAATGGCGGAGATGTTTTGATTGACTGAATCAGAGCGGATTTCGCGGGTCACATTTCGCCCGTTGACCTGAACCGTTTCGCCTGCGAATTCGATTTCAATTTGTTCGGCGATTCGACCGACGGCAGCTTCATCATCGGGTGAAATGCCTTGCTGCAGCACAAGCCAAGTGACGGCGCGATACATGGCGCCAGTATCGAGGTAATCAAACCCGATTCGGCGAGCCAGTTCGCGGGCGGCGGTGCTTTTTCCGGCTCCTGCCGGACCATCGATTGTGACGATCATCGTTTACCAAAATAGCTGCAGAGTGAACAACTTATAACCATGATACTCAAGAGTGACGCGGTCGTCTGTTACTGGAAGAGCCTCAAGCGGCTTGCCGGATAAGTCGAGCAGTTTCGCTCCTTTGAGTTTTGCTGGCGCATAGAGAGCGGCTTGGCCACTTTGCCCGACAGATTCGCGAAAGCGGAGGATGGCGCCGTTACATTTTCCATTCGAATGGAACGTGGGAGCAGAGTCGACTACCAAGAGGTTCTTGGATGCGAGGTGAAAGAATCGCTGCTGTGACGGAGCGTTTGCTTCCAGCGGGATCGCAAGGCAATCGCTGTTGCGTTGGCTTGCGGTCAAATGAGGCGTCTCAATGCCAACGCCGATCGCAAAGCGGAAGCGGCGGGCTGATTCTCCCCGGACAATCAGGAGTGAGTCGAGCACGCGGAGTTGAGATTGGCGATGGTAGGCGAGGCCATCGCTGAAGAGGGTCAGCGGCGTGTGGCCGTTATCTACATGGAGGTAAGAGGGAGCGAGGAATTTTTCCAATCTGACGGGTTGGTGGGTGTCGTGTAAGCCTCGGTAGCGACCGAGCGGTTCATCGCCCCACGCCAGACGCGAGCAAACGTATTGCTGCCAAGGGCGACCGTCGAGTTCATGGAGCATTTCGATTTCCACCTCGAATTCGATGGTTCGGATGCCGCGCGTAATGCTGACTTGTTGGCGAAAGCGGGCCCAGGTTTCTTCGCCAAAAATGAGGCCGCCCTCTGATTGGCAACTGGCCGTCAGGGGGTGGCTGGAGTCGAAAGAGACTTTTTCTGCCTGCATTCGAGCGAAACCTGAGAGCGGTTCCTCTTCCGATTCGCGGGCGGGGTCGATGAGGATAGCGAGTTGTTGGGAGAGCAGAGTTGTCCGCGCTCCATGGGTTCGCAGTCGACGGATGCCGCCGGTTCGAGGATCGATTTCCAGCTCAAAAAACTCATTGCGAAGCGTCTGGTCGACGACCATTGGCGGCTGGCGTCTCTGAGGCGGTCCACCCGAACTAGTAATGATTGCAAAGCCGCTGGCTGGGACGTCGGAGACTACGGCAGCTGTTTGTTCGTTGGTTTCGGCGAGGACTACTGGCGGAGCGACGAGCGGTGGCGATTTAGTGTTTGCTGGGCTGAAGCTCTGCCGGAGTCGCCGAGCCGAAAAGCTTGGATTGAAAAGGGCGATGGACTTGGAGGAAGCGTGGACTTCTCTTTGAGCTGAGGACAAGAGCGTTTGTGCGGCGGTAGCGGTGAGGAGGCTGCGCAGCTCAGCCAGAGAGTGGTTTACCTCGTCAAACCGCATTTTTCTTGCCGCGGCTTCCAGGCGGTGTGGAGGAGTCGCCAATTGGTTTAACTCG
>JBJTQD010000077.1:0-4767 GCA_046075445.1 Planctomycetota bacterium | reverse complement strand
ACGCAAATGCTGCCCAGCTTCCACATCGCCGCAGAAAATTCTGGGCCGACCAAGACCTTCAAAGGCATTACCCACTATACCGGCAGTGAGTAGTTTTTCTTTCTTGCTAGCAGCAGGAACGGGGAAAGCTTGTCTCGCAGTGAAGGGGATCGACAAGTTACCTGTTGCAATTTGATGCATCGCTCGAAGGTGTCTCATTCTGCTTGACTGGAGTGCGAAATCAAGCTTCAAAAAATTGTTTGGAATTTGGTCGGGGAATTGATTGCCAAGCGCGTTGACGTGTAATTAGGATGAAGGCTCGATCGCAAGAAAGCTTGATCGCAGGCAAAGGAAATTGCCGTTTCCGAAAGTCACTCGCAGCAGAGTTTTTGAAAGCCCAAGAGAACTTTCGGCCCGGATAGTGCCACACTGAATGGACGATAACTGTCACGCAAGGAAAAGGATTCGAGCGTATGATTCATTACACCTGCGACCGTTGCCAGAAACGGATCGACACCGATCAGGAAACAATGTTCCAAGTTCGGATTGAGATCAGTTCCGTCGCGCCGCCCGAGCCGCAACTCGATGCTGATGAACAAGAAGCGGCACGGGAATTCATGGACCTCGACGAAACGATCGACGAGCTGAACACAACGGCAGGTGAGACCGAAGACCCGGCTCCGCTCAGCTTTGACCTTTGCCATGAGTGCTTCACGCGTTATGCCCAGGACCCGCTGGGAATGAACTCCGGCGAACTTGGTTTCAGCAAGAACTGAACGGCCGAAGACGCTTTCAAAGTCGAACGCTTTTACGTGTCATAGACAGGTCCAGCGTCCCTGCTCGGGCCGCTATGTCGCGTTGCCTTGTGACCCATGTCTAGTTTGCTAGAATCGGCGGCTTTCCTGAAACATCTCAGTGGTCAGCTCGGATTCAAGTGCAATGAAGATCGCAGTCATTGGTGGCGACGGAACCGGTCCAGAAGTTACTCAAGAAGCTCTTAAAGTCCTTGAGGCGGTCTCCAAGTTGGAGAAGTTCACTTATTCGCTCAACCATCTTGATTGGGGGAGCGAACGTTACATGCGGACCGGAGAAATTATCCCTCCCGGTGGATTCGACGTGCTTCGCGCGCACGACGCAATTTTCCTCGGGGCCGTCGGACATCCGGACGTTAAGCCGGGCGTAATCGAGAAGGGCCTGCTGCTGGAGACTCGCTTCAAGCTGGACCAGTACATCAACCTTCGGCCAGTGAAGCTTTATCCAGGCGTCGAGACGCCGCTTGCTGGTAAGACGCCAGCCGAGATCGACTTTGTCGTGGTGCGAGAAAACACCGAAGACCTATACTGCGGCGTAGGTGGCTTTTTGAAGAAAGATACGCCTGATGAAGTTGCGATGCAGACAGCCGTCTACACCCGCAAAGGATGCGAGCGCTGCATTCGCTGGGCATTTGAATTTACGCGCAAGCGAAACAACCCCAAGGGCAAGCATTTGACGCTGGTCGCCAAGACCAACGTCCTCACTTACGGCCATGACTTGTGGATGCGGACTTTCGAAGAAGTCGCCAAGGAATACCCAGATGTAAAAGCCGACTACAACAATGTCGATGCCTGTTGCATGTGGATGGTCAAGTCGCCAGAGTTTTACGATGTGATTGTGACGACCAACATGTTTGGCGACATCATCACCGACATTGGCGCGATGATTCAGGGTGGCTTGGGCGTGGCCGCCGGTGGAAACATCAACCCCGACCCAGGCGGAGTCAGCATGTTCGAACCGATGGGTGGCAGCGCTCCCAAATACACCGGACAGAATGTGATCAATCCGATCGCAGCGATCGGAGCGATGGCCATGTTGCTCGAACACACCGGCCAACCTGCCGCAGGCGCCCGCGTGATGAAGGCAATTCAAAGTGTCACCGGCACAAAGATGAAGAGTCAATCAGCCGGCAAAATGGGTCACTCAACCACAGAAGTCGGCGACCTGGTTTGCGCGGCGCTGTAATCGCAACGGCCAGAATCGGGATGGCACCTCCCTGAGACTGCGCGAAGGGCGTGGGGATGCGCTAGTCGGCGACGCGTTTCCGAACTGCCGAACCGGAGGCTGGCGCGAAGCCCCGGCTGACAAAGACGGTTGGGCTTAAAGCACGCAGACAAAGTCCAACGCACCATTCCTGCACGGCTCTTCGCCCCGTCAGGGCGCTTTATCGTAGCGTAGGGTAAGCGAGGCTCTGCGAGCGCAACCCTACGTACCGACAATCCCACCCCCCTTTTTTTCCGCCGCCGCAGGCGGCGGTCGCAACGCGAAACGTCGTCTCACCTTAGCGTCGAACAGCCCGTGCCGCAAAGCGGCGACGTGCGATTCGACCTAAATGCTCTGTCTTCGTCCATAAACGTAGGGTTTCACCCTACGCTAGGATATCGCGCCCTGTCGGGGCGAAGAGCCGTTTACCAATCGCAAAACAATCAACAAAGGATCGCGAGGACCAATAAATTAGCCAGAACCTTACGTCGCATCAGCGGAGCGATGACTAATCGGCGACAGCCCGCCGTTTCAGTCCTCATTCATGTTGCCGAACCGGAGGCTGTCGCGAAGACCCGGCTGGCAAGAACCAAACACGGCTCGCTCCGCGCAACCGTTTTCCACTCAGCGACTGAGGCTGAGCAACTCATCGCGGCTGGTCAGCAATTGCTCTGCGGCGGCGCGGAAACGGCCATTGAAGTGCTCGCTGGCAGCTCGCAATTGGTCGCCACTTCCTTCGCTGAGCATGATCTCCAGGTCAACCGCACCTCGGCTGCGGCGCAGCAGCGCCGCGGTTAACTTACTTCTGCCGCTGCGGCCCGCGGCATCCCGCTCCCAGAGCGAACGAAGCTGCGACTCGGCTTGTATATAGGCGACCGCCTGTAGCTTTGCCGATTCGTCTTCAGCCAGATGCACCGGCAGCGTAAACCTCCGCTGATAACTGACTCGCGGCTCGACTCCCAATCCAACCCGCTGATAGACGCTGGTCTCGACAATCATCAATCCGGCTCGCCAAGTCTGCGGCAAGCGATACAGCAGTTGTAACTCGCGGCCTCCCTCGACCAGCACTTGCCGGGAATCGTGAAAACGAAAGAAGGCTCCAGTCGAACGTTCCGCTGGTCCGCTCTCGACGAGCGGCTCGCGGTCCGGAATCTCAGCGTAGCGGCGGTTGACTTGCTGCTCCATTGCTCCGGAAGCGTTGGCGACCGTGGCAAACGTTTGCAGCAATCCGTCGGTAGCCAAGCCGCCGCTCAGCCGCTTTTCTGATCGCTGCTCCGTTAGTACGACGCCGGCGATGTCGGACTGCAGACTCGACTTTGGCCAGTAATCGACCAGCGGATAGAGCGAGCGAGCCCACGAGACTTTGAACTCGACGGCGTAAAACGAATCGCGAGCAGAAGGGTCGAGCCAAACCGAGACCGGGAGAGAAAGCTGCACCAGCTTCTCCTTCGCCGTTCCCGCCTCAGCACCCTCGGCGAATGGGCTTACCAGTTCGCGTCCCTCAGCCAGCGCAGGGACATCGACGCGAATCAATTCTTGAGCCTGTAGTGAAGTGGCCAGAAACAAGCATGTGAAGCAGAGCGCCCAGCCAAACGCTCGGTTCGTCTGAGCAACTTTCACCACTTTAGGACCGCAGTGAGCCATGACTTCTCTCCCCCCGAAATGAAATCTCCACCGGGCGGTTGGCTCTCCTGAATCACTGCCGCGCCTGGTCAATAGACTCCTTCCTGGAGTGGTCGCACTGACCTTACGCTCTCCAGACGGCAGAAGTTCTGAAGTGGTTCAAGATTCTCTCTAAAACGCGGTGGCTAGCAGCGACCCCAGATGGCAAGCTTTACCTGATCGCTGCAGCTTAACAGCAAACGCCTGCCTCGGACCAAAATCGCGGTTCCTGCAAGCGGTCCGCTGACTCAACCAATCTGCAGTTCCGCAAACGAGCGAATCTCAGCGAACCCATGTCCCTCGGGCTGTGGCTGGTTCTCCGGCCGGACGCTCAGCGCTGTCTCGAGGCCGGCTTGGCGAGCGGCTCGCAGTTCGTCGACGATGTCACTGACAAAGAGAATCTGGTGCGGCTGGGAACCGATCGCCGCGGCGATTCGCTGGTAGCTTTCGGCTTCCTTTTTCCCGCCGCTGGTCGTATCGAAGTGACCTGAAAAGAGCTGCAGCAAATCGCCCTCGCTGGTGTGGCCGAAGAAGAGCCGCTGAGCTGCAATGCTGCCAGAGGAATAAATCCAAACCCTGCGCCCGCTCGCTTTCCAAGCCTTCACCGCCGAGAGCACATCCGGATAGAGATGCGCCACCATTTGTCCGGACCGAAAACCGCTCTCCCAAACGAGCCCTTGCAGTTCTTTCAAACCCGTGACCTTGGCATCGCGATCCATCAGCTGATGCACCGCTGTGACAACTGCCTCGCGTTGAGCTTGCTCGCCGTCGCAGTTCCCCAGCCAGCTTGCCGCATCGGCCTGCCCAGCATCGATTGCAAGTTTATCAAGCGCTGCCCGCAGAGCTGACTCTCCCCAATGCTGCTTGAGATATTCCCCGACATGCTGGCGGGCGTAAGGGAACATCACCTCAAAGACAAAGCGGACGGAAGAAGTGGTGCCTTCGATATCAAGCAAGACATCGGTAACCGCTGGAGAGATCGCGACAGACATTTGAGCTTCTCAAAGATTGATTGAAATAAGCCGCCATCAATACAAAAGGCAGTCGCAAAGGACTGCCTTTAGTTCGACCTTGTGTCTAAAAATCAGCCGCTTCTCCTCGCCAGTTCCC
>JBJTQD010000076.1:0-9049 GCA_046075445.1 Planctomycetota bacterium | reverse complement strand
TCGACGCCGAGCGAAGGTCGGGTCTGCTTCAGCAGGTCGACGATCGTCATGTAGTAGGGATGCTTCTTTTTGACAACGGTCACCATGGTCTTGGTCGGATCAATTTCCTTTTTTGCCAGCGCATTCCAGTCATAGAGCACGGGCACTTCGCAAAGTCCCGCAACGGCTGAGACGGCCTGTTGCAACGGGAAGCCTTTGATCTCAATGTCCCGGCGCCCAAACAACTTCGGCTCCGCCCGGCTCACCGGCACCTCATTAGGCCATCCGACTGGCCAATGCTCATCGGCCTGGCCGGAATCAACGACAGCCAACTCGACCGACTTCCCCTGCTCACGCACGGGAACCAGGACCAGCCCGGCAGGTCGCAAAGCGGCCGCTAAAGCAGTACCCGCCGAAAGCCCCTGCAACTCATCTTGTAGTTTTCCCGACTCTTTCAGCGCCGCCCAAGCTGAGGGCTGAACTCGCGTTGGCTTGCCCAATTGCCGCAACAGGTCGCGGACAAAACTCTCAGCCGGCAGGTCCAGCGTCTTCTCCTCTACGATGACGGAAAGTTCCTGATTGAGCTCAACCAGTTGCTCGCTAGTCAGCCCAAACGCCTTCTTCTCGGCAAGGGCAACCTTGGAACCATCATCACGAAGCTTTTGAATGTAATTCCTAATCCCCGCGACATCAGAACGGGAAAACCTTGCCCCGGGGAGACTCAAGTTCCCCCCCGCAATCACGCCATTGACCCGGACGACGATTGTCTTGCCCGATTGCAACTCCTCGATTCCCGCCTCACCCGGCTTGCGGATAGAAGAAATCTGAACGCGATCGGCTCCGACCGTCTCAAGAAGTTCCGCCCAATCTTGCTGGGCTCCAAGCTCGCCGGCCGCACTCGCCACGAGGTGCAACTCAACCAATCGCGACTGCTGCCCAAATGACGGAGCGGCAAGCGAACCTGCCATCCATCCCAGAACAACGGCTGCCACCATCACCGATCGGAACATCTGCCAACTCCTCCGCCGGTTCGAAGCGGACTCTGAGCCAAAGGGAACTTAGTCCGCGACGCCGTACCGAACGATACAGTAGACCGCTTTAAACAAATCGCGGACACCGATTTTCTTCCCGTCTTTATAGCCGCGGGCGTGGTAAGTGATCGGGACCTCAGTAATCCGGTATCCCAACCTGGCCAATTTGGCGGTCATTTCCGGCTCGACCCCAAATCGATTTTGCACCAATCGCAAGTCAGCCAACACATCGCGACGAAAAGCCTTGTAACAAGTCTCCATATCCGTCAGGCGAATCCCGGTGAAAAGGTTGGAAGCCGTCGTCAGCATCCAGTTGCCCAAGCGATGGACAATTGACTTGTCTTGAATTTCTTTGCCAATAAAGCGGCTGCCGAACACAACATCCGCTTCGTCCCGAATCAGCGGTTCAAGCACCCGGGGAATGTCGGCTGGATCGTATTCAAGATCAGCATCCTGAACCACGATCAAATCACCGCTGGCTTGTCCAAAGCCCGTCCGCAACGCCGCACCTTTGCCGGCATTCTGCTCCTTAAAAACAATCTTGACCCCCGGAAGACCAACGAGTTTCTTCAGTACCTCGCGAGTTTGGTCGCGACTGCAATCGTCAACGACAATCAACTCCTTGGGAAATGGCAACGCTGCGAGTCGCGTGATCACGCGAGCAATCGTTCGCTCTTCGTTGTAGACCGGCACCACAATCGACGTGAGGACTTCGGTTTCAGCCATCCCAGACGTATCCCACTCCACAGTGCGATAGCGTTCCAGTTCCTCGCGCACGAGTCCCTCACAACTCTCCAGACGGGACAAGACCTCGTCCAACTCTGGAAGCTTCTCGGCGGGTTTCTTTTTTCGTGTCATCGATAATTGCATGGCTGTCACTCTGGACAATTGTAGTCCGCCACCTTGCTGAAGAGGAAAACTCAAAGCCCCTCATCCACCGGCAAAGTGACCCAAAAACCACCTAAAGTTAGGTCAGCTTGACCGCGGGACATCCTTTTTCTTCGTGGTTTCGTCGACTTGGCTTCGGCGATTCAGCCCAATCCCCCTCTTTCCAAGGGAAACGGGCTGTTTCGGACCGCAGATTCGATAAAGACAGAACGCGCTTTAGGTGGTTAAAGCCCCCGTAGGACTCGGTCCATCATCTAACCATTTTCACTCTTTCCCGGGCAGCCACCGGACACCCCGCAGAGAACGCGGCTGCTCCAAGCCTCCTTAGCCTTTTGAAACAAAAAACCCGGCCGAAATTTCGACCGGGTAAAGCTGTTTTTAATTACAGTACGGCAAGCCCATCGCGGGCCAGCTGACACTAACGCAGAGCATTAGTCCCAGCTCAAAGTGCCGCCGGTTTGGTACTCGGTCACGCGGGTCTCGAAGAAGTTCTTTTCCTTCGCCAAGTCCATCGTCTCGCTCATCCATGGGAATGGATTAGAGCTGCCGTACTGAACTGGCAGACCAATACGTTCCAAGCGACGGTCAGCGATGTGCTGGACGTACTCGCGGAACAGTCCCGAGTTCAGCCCCAATACGCCATTGGGCAAGCAGTCCTGAGCGTAAGCGATTTCCAGTTCGACAGCCTCGCGTACTCGCTGAACCATTAGTTGTTGGAATTCAGGAGTCCAGATTTCAGGGTTCTCCTGCTTGATGCCGTTGATCAGGTCGACACCGAAGTTCAGGTGAATCGACTCGTCTCGCAAGATGTACTGGAACTGTTCGCCAATTCCCTTCATCAAGTTGCGGCGATGGAAGGAGAGGATCATCACAAAGCCGGTGTAGAAGAACACGCCTTCCATAATCAGGTAGTAACCGATCAGGTTCTTGAGGAAGGCTTGCTTTCCTTCAAAAGTGTCGGTGCTGAAGTCCGGGTCGAGCACTTCCCGGGTCAGTTCCATTTCGAATGCATCCTTGCGGGCAATCGCCGGAACCTCGCGGTACATGTTGAAAATCTCGCCCTCATCGAGGCCGAGGCTCTCGACGATGTAGAGGAACGTGTGCGTGTGCACAGCCTCTTCAAAGGCTTGACGGAGCAGGTATTGGCGGCACTCTGCGTTGGTCACATGCTTGAAAATCGCCAGCACGAGGTTGTTGCCAACGAGACTCTCCGCAGTGGCGAAGAAGCCCAAGTTCCGCATGATGACGGCTCGCTCGTCAGCAGACAGTTCGTTGGAACGCCAAATTTCGATGTCCTTGTTCATCGGGACTTCGGTTGGCATCCAGTGGTTGGCACAGCCATTTACGTAATGTTCCCAAGCCCACTTGTACTTCAGCGGCATCAATTGATTGACGTCCACTTGGTGGCAGCTAATCAGCCGTTTTTCCTTGGCGTTAATCCGCGAGGACTTGCCCATGGTGCTGATGCGGTCTTGGATACTCGGACGGTCTTGTACATCGAGAGACATAACTCGCTCCATCGAAGATAAGCGTTAATAACGGGATGAATTCCCGACCAGTCCCGTAGTAAGCGGGCCGGTCGGCGCGTCGACGATTTCCTGCCAGCCTCGCAGTCATTCGTTGACAGCTATCGAGGCCGTTGCAAGTAAATCGTTCTGGCCGGGTCGGTGACTTGGATGGTCTTACCCAAATCACCAGACACTCCAGTTGAGAGCCGAGTAAAGGCTCCCCAAGTTTTCAAATCTGTCGGACTCTACTTTCCCGCAAATCGCAGGCTCGATTCACCGACAGGAATTTTAACAGCGCTCACTTGCTCTCCGCGAGCGTCTTCTTCGCGGAGAGCAAGAACAAGTGAACGATTTCAACTGCTATTATTGGCAAGCCTCGCAGGTCGGATCATCCAGACTGCAAGCTTTCACGTCAGTTGCAGGACGTCCCTCGGCCGCGCGGTTGATCGTCACGTCACCGGAGGCACTGCGGTTCTTCATCCAGCGTGGCTGGACGCCGAACTTGTTGATGTCGACCGTCGATTTCTCGACGTTCGTGGCACCCAACGTCCGCAGGTAGTAAGTCGTCTTGAGGCCGGCTTGCCAAGCGAGTTGGTACATGTCGTCCAGTCGACGGCCGCTCGGTTGAGCGAGGTAGAGGTTCAGCGACTGGCCCATGTCGATCCACTTCTGGCGACGGCTGGCACATTCGATCAACCACTTCGGCTCAATTTCAAACGAGGTCGCGTACCGATCCTTGATGTCTTGAGGCAGTCCGGGGATCTCGCCAAGGGCACCATCGAAGTACTTAATGGCCTCGAGCAGGTCCTTGCACCACAGTCCTCGCTCCTTCAGTTCGGTGACGAGGTTGATGTTGATCTGCACAAACTCGCCCGAGAGATTGCTCTTGACGAACAGATGCTTGTACATCGGTTCAATCGACTGAGTCACACCGATAATCGTCGAGATCGTAGCGGTTGGAGCGATCGCCATCACGTTGCTGTTTCGCATGCCGTGAGCACGAACATGCTCGCGAACAGGCGCCCAGTCCAACGAAGCCGTCGTGTCCATGTCGATCGGCATGCCACGCTCTTCTTGGAGCAGGCTGACCGTGTCGATTGGCAACAGACCGCGATCCCACTTGGAGCCCTTGTAACTCGAGTAAGTGCCTCGCTCCTTGGCCAGTTCGCTGGAAGCGAGAATTGCAAAGTACGAAATCGCTTCCATACTGCGGTCAGCAAATTCGACCGCTTGCTTGCTGGCGTAGCTGATGCCGCAGGCTGCGAGAGCGTCCTGGAAACCCATCAAGCCCAAACCAACCGGGCGATGCCGCAGGTTTGAATTTTTGGCTTCCGCCGTCGGATAGAAGTTGATGTCGATCACATTATCGAGCATCCGGACCGCAGTTCGCACCGTTTCCTCAAGCTTCTTCACATCAAGCTTGCCGCCACTGACGTGGTTGAGCATGTTGATCGAGCCAAGGTTGCAAACCGCCGTCTCGTCAGCCGAGGTGTTGAGCAGAATTTCGGTGCAAAGGTTGCTGCTGTGCACCACGCCGCAGTGGTCCTGAGGAGAGCGAACGTTCGAGGGGTCCTTGAACGTGACCCAAGGATGGCCCGTCTCAAACAGACGAGTCAGCATCTTTCGCCACAAGTCGCGAGCCTCAATCGTTCGGTGCAGCTTGATCCGGCCTGCTCGAGCTTCGGCTTCGTAAAACTCGTAACGCTTCTCAAACGCCTTGCCGTACAAGTCGTGCAGGTCAGGCACTTCATCGGGGCTGAACAGCGTCCACGAACCGCCCTGAACCACCCGCTTCATCAATAAGTCAGGGATCCAGTTCGCGGTGTGCATATCGTGCGTTCGCCGGCGATCGTCACCGGTGTTTTTCCGCAGATCGAGGAACTCCTCGACATCGAGATGCCAAGATTCGAGGTACGAGCAAACCGCGCCTTTACGCTTGCCGCCCTGATTGACTGCCACCGCCGTGTCGCTGACCACCTTGAGGAATGGAATCACGCCTTGACTTTGGCCATTGGTGCCTTTGATATGAGAGTTGGTTGCCCGGATGCTGGTCCAGTCATTACCGAGCCCACCAGCCCACTTGGAAAGTTTGGCGTTATCAGCAATCTGCTTGAAGATGCTGTCCAAGTCGTCCTGCACTGTGCTGAGGTAGCAGGAGCTTAACTGTGGGTGCAACGTTCCCGAGTTAAACAGGGTAGGAGTTGCCGAGGTAAAGCGGAACGTGGAGAGCAGGTTGTAGAACTCGATCGCTCGGTCAGTCTTCTGCTCGCCTTCGTTGATCGCCAAACCCATCGCGACCCGCAACCAGAAATACTGAGGGGCTTCAAAGCGACGCCCTTCAATGTGCAGCAGGTAGCGATCATAAATGGTTTGCAAGCCGAGGTAAGGAAACAGTTCGTCCCGTTCAGAGACAATTGCCTCGGCCAAACGCGGCAGGTCGAAATCCCGCAATGCCGGCGTAAGTCGCTCGGCGGCGATTCCTTGCTCGATGTAAGCCGCAAACTTCTCCCGGTAGCGGTCCGCTACATGGTTTTCATTGGCCGACTTGTCCAGCGACTCGCGATAAATGATGTTCAGGATCAACCGGCTGGCGACGAGGTCGTAAGAAGGGTCCTCTTCAATTTTCGCCCGAGCGGCGAGAACCATTGCCCGGCTGATTTCCTTGGTCGTGATCCCATTAAAGAACTGCTTTTCGACTTCCTCGAACAGCAGTGGAGCTTCAGCGGCAATGCTCAGGCCCTCGCAAGCGTTGCCAACCTGACGGCGGAGGCGTTCGAAATCGAGCCCCTCGAGGCGGCCTTCAGCGGAAACCATGATCGCCGGGAATGGCTCGCTGCTCTCCATCCGCTCTTCAGCCCGAAGCTGGCGAATTTTGGCATGCTCGGCGCGGTAAAGGATATAACGACGTGCGACCGAGAAGTACTCGTTCCGCATCAATTCGTTTTCAACCCAGTCTTGAATCTGCTCGACGCTGACCACTTGGCCACGTTGCAGCAACTGCTCGGCTGCCGCTACGACTTCTTGCGTCATCACTTCAATCTTCTGAAGGATCGCCTCGTCCAGCTGCCCTACTTCGGACAAACCACGGTCGGCGCAGAAGGCCTTGGCCATTGCCCGCACGATCAACGCGTGATCGAATGGTGCGACACGGCCATCTCGCTTCCGCACGACCAACTCGGAGCTACTGACCGAGCCGCCGGCCAAGGAGCTACTGCCTCCCGTATTGGTGCACTGTGCCTCATCCTGACCCTGGCCGATATTGTTCTTTACGTGTTCCATTCGATTTGCACCCTTTTGAATTAAGAGCAGAGAACTGCGCTAATCAAAGCCATCAGCTAACCCCAGCCATCAGCTCGGCGATACTAAAGAAAGGTCGCACCCGAGCACTGACTTGTGGCCAACTGACGCTTTCTCGGCGTCACTGAAGACACGTTTGGTCCGTTCAGAAGAAAATCAGACGACGGGGGCACGCAGATACTCAAGCCTCCCTGCCGACTAACCTCCTGAAATCCAACCGCTCTTCGGCGAAACCGAGAACCCGTTCCCCACCGAAAACAATCGCGAATATTTGTTGATTGGCTACCCTCAGTCAGTACCCCCAAAAAAGGGGCACACACGGAGTCGATTACCGACCCGCTGGAACACCTTTCGAACCCCCCGCCCAGTCGTCGTGACGACCGGTTGCGAAGTCCTTTTTTTAGGCGACCATCGAGCAGTGTTCTTACCGCTGATACCCAGCCTTCAGCGAGCCTTTTTCCGAAGCCTCGCTGTGGCCAAATCATGAAGCGGTCTTAACCCAGCCCTGAGGGGCGGGAGCCCAATATATCGACGCCAAGTGCTTTGTCAACACAACATTTTGTGCTTGCACTCTCATCGTCTTTTACCACCTCAAGCTCCATTTTTTTCGGAAAATCGAAACATTTTAGCACCCCCCTGAGCCTCCCAAATCGCGTCGGAAATGTGCAAGATTGGGCCAAATCCGCACACCAAAAAGTTGAAGAAATTCCTGAACAACCAACCATCTATAACACCCTTCATAAAGGGGGACATGCGTCTCGGCTTTCCTGTACAGTCAAAAGCAGGCCATTTGTCGCCTCGGAGCCACTCCGCACCGGCTGGCGAGGACGGCTTCTCTGGCAAAACAGCCTCAATCGCTGGCGGTTGGAGCGTTGAGGCCAGGCAAGGCCTTTCGCAGGGCTTACCAACCAGTCGCAAATGCACCGGGAAAACTTCCTTGTACCCGTTTTCCCAACGGTCACGCGACTCACACGGTGTGCACAGAGCCAACTCCAAACTGCTCTCGTCAAAGACTCGGTTCCTCGAATAATGTTACTGCTTGTCTTTGGTCCGCCCTAAACTCTGCCAATCCACATCAACCGAACCGTGTCGCAAGCCCTCGCCAGCCTTCTGAGCCGCCTGCAGTTCCGGGAGATGGAACGCCGCGAAAGATTTCTCGCCGTCCTAGAAGATATCCAAGCCGCCGCGCCGAACTTGCGACGGCCCAATTTCCAGAGGCTTGCGAGCTCCGACCTCGTCGCGCTCTATCGGGCGATCGATCGGCACTTCCTGGAAAATCGCATCTCAACCACGATCGGCGAGGCAGGACACTCACTCAGCTTTCGAGTTTCCCAGCGAATGACCAGCACAGGTGGCTGTACGACTACCCGCTTCCATCCCCGTTCCAGCCAAGCAACTTTCCAAATCGCAATCGCGGGCCAACTGCTGGGACAAACCTGGGCGAATCAGCAAACCGCGATCGTCTGCGGAGTCACCTGCAACGACATGCGGGAAGGCCTTTGCCGCATCATGGAACATGAACTCCTCCACCTCTCCGAAATGTTAGTTTGGCGTGACTCAAGCTGCGCTCAGCCTCGCTTCAAGAGCATGGCACAGCGACTCTTCGGACATCGGGCTTCTAAGCATCGACTGCTCACTCTTCGCGAGGTGGCCGCGAAGAATCACGGGCTGCGACCTGGCGACACCGTCCAGTTCCTCTTCGACGGCAGGCAGGTAGCCGGGAAGATTAATCGGATCAACAAACGCGCCACGGTGCTCGTTCCCCATCCCAAGGGGCAGGCCTATTCCGATGGCCAGCGCTACCTGAAATATTACGTCCCGCTAAAAATGCTCGTTAAGCAGCCACGATAGCCAACGAGCTTTATTGACTTAGCCTCTACTGGCCACAAGATTCCGCCTATCTCTTTGCGCGCTCCCGCAACTCAAACTAATCCTCGTTCATTTCTCCTGAATCAGCTTTGATTAGTGGTTACATTCTTCTCGTCCGCGCGCAAAAAAACACCGCCGAAATCCATTCCCGGCGGTGTTCTTTCATCTCATTGCATTGTCATCGAGCGGGCCGTCAAAACGGCCACTCGAAATTAAGTCGACGGGGAAACAGGCGGTGGTTCATTACCGTCCCAGTCGATGTTGTTGAACAACTCGGTGAGGACCCAGCCCAAAACTGCGAGTCGGCCTAAGCCAACCAATCCGCCAGCTCCACCGTAGCCACCGCCAGCTCCACCACCACCGCCGCAGTAGCCACCCCAATCGCCCGCTGCATTGCAGCAACCACCGGCGGCAGCACCACACGCGATATCGTTACCAACCATCGCACCTGCGTAAGGCTCAACTACCGGTGCGCCC